>JBJXGM010000071.1:0-25266 GCA_046155985.1 Myxococcaceae bacterium
TACAAATGGGGCAGCGTTGCGCTGCCCCGTCCTCGGGCCGCAATTCCGAAAGGCGCTTGTCCACCATGGACTGGCCCACCAGTCTCTTGGCGTCCTCCGCCTCTAACTCGAATTTCGACAACAGGCCTTTGTCGGCCATTCCCGGCTTTGGCCGCGGCCACCAGCTTCAAAAGCCCCTCTTGCTTCAAAGTCTTTTTTTGGTCATGGGGAATGTTCGAGCCAACGGTCTAAATGTTGATCATCGTTGTGCTTTTTCCAACGCCCTGCCCAACCTGCGCAAAGTCGTCCTGCACCCGTCCATTAGGTCGGCGCATCTTCTTCCTACATACGGTCGATAACCGGTTCGACCGACGAAGGAGAAAACGAACGTGAGCATCTCAACGGCTGTTCGCCTGTTGCGCGCGCGAGTCCAAGGCGATTCAGAATTCCAAAAGTTGGTTGACACGGTTGCGGGAGACCTCGTGGCCGCAGCTCGAAATCAAGAGGCTTCATCCACGCGTTGGCAGTGGACGGCTGCGAGCTGCGGTTCAAGAGCCGTTGAGGCCGCGAGACTCGCTGAAAGCTACGGAAGAGGCGCAGGGCGAGACGTGCAAAAGCGGGCGCAACAACTCGCACCGGAGTTTCAGGTCAGCGGAGTAACGCTCCACTCAGACCGCATCTCTGTTTTCGTGAATCAGAATTACGCCGACATGTCCTATTGGGCGCCAGAGAAGACATCGGGCAAAACAGATCAATAAGCCTCAGGCTCCGAGCGGACGCGCCGTCGGCGACGTCATGCGGTCCACACGCCGGCGCCAGTGGGGCGGGACGGGTACTTGCAAGTGCACGCGCCCCAGGAACGTGCCGCGCGCAGGAACCCGACACAAGACGTCTGCAAGTCGCTGAGAGCGAAATCCGCTCGGGCAGCACCCTCGCTCGAGCGATTTTCGCATCGACGCCGCATCCGTTCTAGCCGTCCGAACAGACCGAATCGCGCTTCTCATTCGTTGCGGCCGCCGCTAGCGTCCGCCCCCGATGGCACTCACCGTTCCTCTTGAACAAACTCGGCAGGGTCCGCTTTTGCGAGTGGACGGTCGAAGCGGGCATCTCCGGGCACGGCGCTATCAAATCGTGGTGGTCAAGGGGCCAGATGCCGGGAAATCCACGGCCATCGAGGCGGCGCTCAGTGTCGGCAGCGGTGAGGCGGCTGGCTTCAGGCTCACAGACCCCACCGTCTCCGGCGACCACTTGGAACTCACGCCCCGCGCCGACGGCGTTCGCGTGCGTGACCTGGAATCCACCAACGGCACGTTTGTCGGCGGGGCACGCGTTTCAGAGGTCTTGGTCGAAGACGACACCTTGTTGACCGTGGGCAAGACACAGTTGCGCATCGCTGTCACAGACGACGACCTGGGCACGCCAGCGAGCCAAGGCGCGTTTGGGCGCGTGCTGGGCCAAAGCGGGGCCATGCAGCGCTTGTTCGGCGTGTTGCATTCGGTGTCCCCGACTGACTCCACGATTGTTTTGATGGGTGAAACCGGCACCGGCAAGGAACTCATCGCCGAAGCGATTCATCAGGCTTCGCTGCGCAAAGACAAGCCGTTCGTCGTTGTCGACTGCGGCTCGATTGCGCCAGCGCTTGTGACCAGCGAATTGTTCGGACACGCCCAAGGTGCGTTCCCCGGGGCGGTCATTGAAAGCCCCGGCGCGTTTCAAGAAGCAGACGGCGGCACCCTTTTCCTCGACGAAATCGGCGAACTGCCGCTGGACGTGCAACCCATGTTGCTCCGGGTGCTCGAGGCGGGAACAGTGAAACGCCTGGGCGAAAGCCGAACCCGCAAAGTGGATGTGCGCATCATCGCCGCCACGCACCGTGACTTGGAAGCAGAAGTCGAGCGCGGCGCATTTCGTCAAGACCTCTATTTCCGCCTGGCGGTCGCGGTGATCCGCTTGCCGCCTTTGCGCCAACGGCTCGAGGACTTGCCACTGTTGATTGACCATTTTGTCGCGCAAATCGGCAGACCGAATCTGGGCGTGTCCGAGCGCATTTTGGAGCGCTTTCGCGACTACGCCTGGCCCGGCAATCTGCGGGAACTGCGAAACCTCGTCGAGCGTGCACTGGCAGGCGCTGACGCGCTCTCGGGTTCGCCCACCGACACACCGGGCGCGCCGGCGCTTGCCGCAGCGGCCCCGCCTGCCTCGGCGCATACTCCCGGTGGGCTGTCGGCGCTGCCGTTCAAAGAAGCCAAAGAGAAGCTGCTCGAAGCGTTTACGCGGGACTACCTGGAGGCGCTCCTGGCCCGCGCCGACGGGAACATCTCTCGGGCGGCAAAGTTGTCGGGACTCACGCGCGCGTACTTGCATGAACTTGTCGCGCGCCACGGGTTGCGCGCTTCCGAATAACCGAACGTGATAAAGACGCCGTCGATGCGACGTGCGTGTTTCGTTCTTGGCCTCCTTCCGCTCCTCGCGAGCGCAGCGCCAAACCCATACTTGGCTCAGGCACGTGTGCTTTACGTCGGTCTCGAATACGAGCGCTGCGTCGAACGCCTTCAGCAGGCCGCGCAATGGGACAGCACCGCTCAAGAGCGAGTCGACATTGAACTCTATTCGGGGCTCTGCAAGTTCGACCTGCGCCAAAAGCCACAGGCCGCCGAGCACTTTCGCCTGGCGCTCACGTTGGACCCCCACGTTCGCCTGCCCGACAACAGCAGCCCACCCTTGCGCGTGTTTTTTGACGACATTTTGCAGCGCATGCCCGACAGAAGTCCTTCGGTGGCGACGGCACCCGCGCCGCCCGCGCCCATTGCTCCGATCGACCTGACCCCGCGCACACTCCCCGCCGGCAGCGTGATTCCCGCAACCGATGTTGCAACGCGGGGCCCTGCGCCAACCCGCAGCTGGGTCTTGCCAGCGACCTTGGGCGGAGTCGCCATCGCTGCGGGAATTGTGGCCGTCGTCTTTGGCGTCAGCGCCAGAACAAACGAGGGCCGCGCCAACGCAGCGACGTTCGAGGTTGATGCCCAGCGCATCGGCAATGACGCGCGGCGGGATGCACTGGTTTCCAACATCAGCAGCGGTGGCGCAGCGGCATTTTCTGTCGGCGCCTTGCTGAGTTACTTCTTGCAGCCCACCCCACCGACAAAGGCGTCGTCGCCATGACTGTGCGCGTGGTGGTGGCAGCGGTTCTGCTGTCCGGGTGCATTCTCAATCTCGAGGACTACGCTGAACGCGGCTGCGATGCCCAAAACGAGTGTCTCGACGGCCGGGTGTGCGATTTCGCAACGGGTCAATGCATCAGCCCGACAGCCGGCGCCTGCGTACGCTGGCAACAGGCCACCAGTGGATTCACCCGCACTCAGGCCTGCACAGGCTGTTCACTCGCGGTCGATGCCACCAGTGCAGGGCGCGTCGAGGCCTCGGTTTTGAGCGGCGACGAGGAGAGTGATTTCGCCTTTGCGCGCTATTCAGCCGCTTCGCTCGACGTCCTTGGCGCCCAAGGAAAGGTTCGGGGGCGGGTCACCCTCACCGGTGGCACGGTCCGTCACCCGGCTTCTTTCTTCGCGCTCCAAAGTAGCGGCGGCACGCCCCTGGTCGAGCTCTCGGTCATCGACAACCGTGGCCTGCGCATCGACAGCGCCGCGGCGACGCTGCAAGGCACCGTGATGCTCGAAGACTTTGGAAACGATTTGTTCACTTTTGGCGTCAGTGCGCTCCTCGAAGTCCGCTGGCGGCGTGGCATCGAACGCGTGGTTTTCTTCAATGGAAACGAGCTGTCGCGGCAATCGCTCACGGCGTTTTCCACGCCCTTTGGGCCCACCGAAGTGCGCCTGGGCATCCTCGACTACCAAGGCGACGCGACCGATGGTTTCTCCATTGCGCTCAGCGAGTGGGAAGTCTGCGACGACCCCGACGCCTAAAGGCGTCTTTGACCGGCTCGCGCTTCCTTAGCGCGCCTTCGGCTCAAGCAAGTCCTCTTTGAGCAGGAGCGTTTGGTCAGCGCGCAAGCGGATGCGCAGCGCTCGCTCCAGGCCCAGCTCGGGATTGCGAAGCACAATGGACACGTCCCCCGCTGGAAGACGCAAAGGACCCACGGGGGAGATGCCGGCGTCTTGGCCATTGATGGTGACGTTCGCCCAAGGGTTCACGCGCACAGACAACGAACCAAAGCGCGGACCCGGGCGGGGGCGCGGTCGTTCAGCCGGCAGTGGCTCAGCCAGCGTCGGCCGAAGCAAAGGCTCGATAGGCGCGGGGGAAGCCACGACGGGTGGCGCGCTCACCGGTGCTTCTCTCGCCGGTGCTTCTGCCGTCACCACCAGTTCGCGTTCTCCCAGTGGCGAGGCGGGAGACCTAACGAGTCGAACCACACCCAAGACCCCGGCGCCGGCAGCCAGCGGTACCCACCACCACCGCCGCCAGCTCTGCGCGCGCCGGGAAGACGCCACCGCGGTTGGCATCGCCGAAGCCCCCTGGGTCTTGAGGGCCTGGGTCCCTTGGGTGCCCGCTGAGGTTTCATTTTCACCGGCCAACGCATCGGGTGGAAAAAGGCCATGCAGCCACTGCGACAGCGATGCAGGCACGAGCGACTCTCCCGTACTTTGCAGCCACGTTTCGAGAGGCTTGGCCATTTCGCGCGCACTGGCAAACCGGTCGTCTGGATTCTTGGCCAGCGCTTTCATGACGGCCTGTTCCAGAATCTCGGGCACCTCCGCGCGCTCGGCACGGAGTGGCGATGGCGACTTTTCGCGCACCGCGAGCAGCAGTGCGTCCCGGTCAGATTCGACAAAGGGTGGCCGCCCGCACAAAAGTTCGTACAGGAGTGCGCCACAGCCGTAGACGTCCGCGCGCACGTCGACCGCGCCACCGTGGCTCTGCTCCGGCGACAAATACGCCAGTTTTCCCTGCAATTCACCCGGACGGTCGTTTGAAGCGAGTCCTGATTTCACCAGTCCAAAATCGGTCAACTTGACGACGCCTTCAAAACTCAAAAGGACATTGTCCGGGCTGACATCGCGGTGGACAACACCCAATGGCTGTCCCCGTGCATCGCGCGCCCTGTGCGCATAGTCCAAACCCTGCAGCACCTGCCACGCCACGTGGGCGGCATGCACGAGCGGCAGCGGACCCTGAAGGCGCGCGGCGGAAATCACCTCGTGAAGGCCCTTGCCCTGCACGTACTCCATCGCGATGAAGTATTCGTCTTCCGCTTCACCCAGCTCGTACACCTGCACAATGTTGGGATGCATCAGTTGCGCGGCGACCCGCGCTTCGTTGACCAGCATGGCGACAAAACGTTCGTCGTCCGCATAGCGCCTGCGAATACGCTTCACGACGACCGTGCGCTCGAATCCCGCAGGCCCCTCATGTCTGGCCAGAAACACTTCGCCCATCCCACCGGTGGCGATGCGGCGAAGCAGGCGGTAGCGACCCAATCGGTCAAGCATGCGTGCGCCAGTCTAAGCCCGGCCGGCTCGGGAAGGTCGCCCGGTTTGTTTTTCTCCCACCGTTCCGAACACCCCCCGTTCCGAATCGCCTGCTGCTGGACGCACCAGGGGGCCGTCGGTACATTGCCGCGATGTTTCAGCATCGCCTCAACCTCCGAATTGTCGTCGCCGTGTTCGCATCTGTTCTTGTGGATCCCGCACTGGCCGAAACCGTTTCAGGCGCGCAGCTTCCGGACGGCGTTCAGAAAGTGGGCGAGTTCCGCTATCGCTCGCCACAAAACTGGGAAGAAACGCTCAAGTATTACCGAACCGTTTACCCGCCCGGCACACACCCGAGGCGATGGGTCGTGAATCAGCCGGGCGTGAAGGCGCTGCACATCGCGAATCCCTCGAAGCGAGGCTTTGAGGGACTGAATGTCTACGAAGCCAACGACGAAGTCAGAATTTTTGTCTTGGCCGCAGAACCCCCTCCCAAGCCGGCCAAACGCAGTGGTAAGGGAAAGAAAAAGTAGCTCCTTTGGGGGATCGTCTAAGGGCAGGACGCCAGTCTCTGAATCTGGCTATCTAGGTTCGAATCCTAGTCCCCCAGCTCGTCCCAGCAGACATCAGCGAAGCGGAGGCAGAGGGTCAAAGCCTTCGTGGTCCGCGGCGATAGGTCGCTGTGATGCCCATGGGCGCCTCGGCTCATCGCCACCCGCGCCCCCCAACGTTTGGCTCGAAACTGCGAAATTATTTGAGCGATTCTCCGACGCACCGCGGCGCGGGTTGCCAGAGGCTGCACTCAAAGTGACTTCACCCAGGGGAACCGGCCCGTTCCCAGGAATGTCGTACTGGACGCAACGGGGGTGCCCTCGTGCCCGATAACCTACCGACGTGCCCACACTTTTGTTCGAAACGCAGCCACCACACCTGGGCTTCGTCGCTCTCCAGATCTACGCGAAGGGAGATTTTGAGCAGCAGCAGCCGTCGGCTTCGACCTTCTTTTGTGTGCCAGAACCGCCAGGAACCACCCCTTGAGGTCACCGCGCCGATGGGCATCTCGGCCAATGCTGCAGAGATTGATTGCCACGCGGGCGACACGAGCCCGCTGCGTTCGCCAGGACGGCGCGATGCGCAACGTTCGACACAGACGTGACGCCGTCCGCTGAAGCCTGAATGCGCCACGGGCCACGTGTGTTCATGCGGGCCTGAGTGCCTCGCCGTAACGCTCCGGGGCCCAATCATGCAACGTCAGCGTCAGTCCAACCTGGTCGAGGAGGCGCTGGTGGAACACGTCCTCGATCTCGAGTTTGCCGATGATTTGACCCATGAGGGCGAAATATCCATCGTCCGGAGTGCCGTTCGCTTCGTCGGCCCTCCTCGCAAGAACAAAGATGGCGCCGCTGGCATCCTCAATTTGGCGCGCGAGCTGGGGACGCCCGTTGCGGTCATGGCAGTTCGCGATTGCATTCAAAAGGGAGTGAATGTCGCCGCTCGTCGCCACTTGAAGAAGAGGCTGCAGGCTTTCGCACCGCTCCCAAGCCGCCTGGCGTTCCGCCTCCAAGGGGTAAAAGTGGCTCACGCGCCAAAACGGCAGTACCCCGAGAGCCAAGTCGACCAGGGCGCGTCGGAGGTGCACAAACTCACTCTGCAGCGCGTTGAAGACTTCCTCGACGGCGATGGCATCTTCCTCTGAAAGGAGGTTCCGGCCGGGTCGAAGCTTCTTCTCGCTCCAGACCGCCAAGGTGTCCAACTCTCGAAGCGACCATGCGACAGCCAAAGTCGACTTTGCCTTATCGGATTCCGGGCTTCGAAGCAGACGGAGGGCGGCCCGCAGGTTTGCCAGAATTTCCAGGGCAGATAGCGCCAGCTTCCGTTCGGCGCGGGTCGGTAGCTGTCGATAAAGGAGCTCTGTCTGATCGCGCCAATAGCGCTCTTGGTGAAGCTCAAAGCCGTCGCCCGGTGCTGCATGGAGCCCTGATAACCGCGAGAGGTGACGCTCGATGATACGAGCGAGCCTCGGCTGCTGCTCCTCCACTGCAGCCAGCACGCCGCGCAGGGCTGCGGCAGTGGCCACGCCGCACGCTTTGGCGGGCCAGATCAACTCGAGGGCGTCTGCCGGCGCGCCTTTGAACGCGCCCAGGATCGTGTCCTCGACTGGACGTCGCTTTCGCACCCAACGCATCCTCGTCTCGAGGCCTTGCAACTGCCGGCTCAGCAGTGGCAAGTCGATTTCGAATACCGCCATCCGGAACAACCTCCACGCACGGAACGCTCCACCGCGCCCATGTAGGAACGCTACACACCGAGCAGATTGTCGAAAATTCAACGATTCCGTTGCCTCCCCGTGCAGGTCGCAGGGGGCAGCGCTTTCGCCCGTTCCTGCCAACAAAAGGTCCAACTCCGGGCTAAAGGTCAATCACAACCACGCCACGTTTCGGCGCTTCTTCTTCGGCATCCGGCCGGCGTTCGGGTTTGCCCTCAGGCTTGGGGACGGGCAGCTCGACAAAGGGGCGATCGCGCTCTTCGCGCTGCAAACGCTCGCGACGTTTGATTTCCTCAATAATGAAACCGTCGAGCATGTTCACTTATCGATTGTAATGCAGCGAAAGTTGCCCGCAAGGCGCCTTGAACAAGTTGATATTTCAGGCGGTTTCTGCGTGACGTTTCACCGACTCGAGCATCTTGGGTAGGGCGCTGTCGACCAATGCATTCACGACGGCCTTGGGTACCAGTGGCCCAAGGGCGACCTCGATCGCGTAGGTAGCCTCGGTTTTTCCCCCACCTAAGTCCTTGAGTTCCCAGCTTCCTTTGTTGTCTTTGAGAAACTGACCTTCGACGAA
The DNA here is from genome assembly GCA_046155985.1 of Myxococcaceae bacterium. Lineage (GTDB taxonomy): Bacteria > Myxococcota > Myxococcia > Myxococcales > Myxococcaceae > JBJXGM01. Next base: position 8,246 of record JBJXGM010000071.1, read on the forward strand.
CGACCACCGAACGCGGTGTGGGCGCTCTTCGTTCATCCGAAGCGTGTATTTCACCTTCGCCATCAAATCGACTTCGTAGTGGACATTCACCTGGGCGCCCTGCCGGCCGGACAGCGTGAGCTTCTTCACTTCAGGAAAAAACTCCGGATAACGCTCGTACGACGTGATGACGTCGAACACTCTTTCCAACGGCGCAGCAATAACGATCGATCGCGTGGCGCCTGGCATCGTGGCAGTGTGGCGTCGTTTTCGCTCGCGGTGCAAGGTTCGCGTGCTCAGAGCAGAGCGGCCCGCGCGCAAAAGGATGAGCCGCGCATCGCTCGCCATGTCACAACTGCGCATCCGCCTTCTTGTCGGAGCGGTGGGTCGATTCAACAAAGCGCACGGTACCTGTCTTTGAACGCATGACAACGGAATGCGTTTCGGCGCCACCGCGAAAGAAACGCACGCCGCGCAAGAGTTCGCCCGGTGTGACGCCGGTAGCGGCGAACATCACTTCGCCTCGAGCCAGGTCTTCGGCGCGGTAGACGCGGTCGATGTCCGCGATGCCCATCGCCTTGGCGCGGGTGACGTCTTCGTTGTTTCGTGCGACGAGCCTGCCTTGAAAGTCCCCGCCAGTGGTTTTCACCGCCGCCGCAGCGATGACGCCTTCGGGTGCGCCACCTGTGCCCATCAACACGTCGACGCCGCTGGTCGGAAAACACGTCGTGATGGCACCGGCAACGTCGCCGTCGTCGATGAGTCGAATGCGTGCACCGGTCGCGCGAATTTCTTTAATCAGCCCTTCATGGCGTGGCCGGTCGAGCACCATCACCGTGAGTTCGTCGACATACCGCTGAAGTTTTTCAGCAATGGCGTGCAGGTTGTGCGTGGGGCTCTTGTTTAAGTCGATGGCGCCAGCAGCGGCGGGACCTACAGCAATTTTCTCCATGTAAATGTCGGGCGCGTTCAACATGTCGCCCCGGCCGCCAATCGCGACCACGGTGATGCAGCCGGGCTTTCCGTACGCACAAAGGTTTGTGCCCTCGAGCGGATCCAGCGCCAAGTCGACCTCCGGGCCGCCGCGACCGACTTCTTCTCCGATGTAGAGCATTGGTGCTTCGTCGCGCTCGCCTTCGCCGATCACCACGCGGCCCTGAATCGCCAACGATTGAAACGCCTTGCGCATCGCATCGACGGCAACTTGGTCCGAAGCCATCGGCTGCCCTCGCCCCATGAGCTTCGCCGCAGCCAACGCCGCGGCCTCCGTCACGCGAACCACTTCTAACGCCAAGTTTCTGTCCACGTTTTCCCCCTTTAGCGGGCGAGCAACTCTCGCACCTGACTGGGCAGCGGCACAGGTTTGCCGTCGGCATTGATGCAAGCATGCACGGTGTGGCCGGTGCTCAAGACGGCGTCTTCGCCTTCGCGAACGATGGCGTAGCGAAAAATGACGGAGGCGCGGCGAAGTTCATCGATTTCAGTCCGCACCAAAAGCAAGTCGTCGTACTTCGCCGAGGCGCGGTAGTTGGCGTGCGCCTCGACCACTGGCAGACGAAGCCCCGCGGCCTCCATCTCGCGATAGCTGCCACCCTTTTGGCGAAAGTACTCACTGCGACCGAGCTCGAAATAGCGAAGGTAGTTGGCGTAGTACACGACGCCCATTTGGTCGGTGTCGCCATAAATGACTCGGATGCGCGCTTCGACCATGCACTTTTGGCCTTAGCACACAGAAAGGCCGTTGCTTTGCGCGTTGTTCGAGCGAGTATGCAAGGCGAATGAACACGACGCCTCGAAGTGCTCTGCTCTTGCTGGCTTTGCTCGTTGCGCCGGCCGCTGTTGCGAAACCGGCAAAGCTGGCACTCATCATCACCGTCGACGCCCTCAGCAGCGACGTTCTCTTGCGGGCGCGCCCCTATCTGCGCGGAGGGCTCGCTGAACTGCTGAAAGAGGGCGCCTACTTCCCCTACGCCCGCTACGAATACGCCCTGCCAATGACAGCGGCCGGGCACACAACCCTGTCGAGCGGCGCCAACCCCTGGCGGCATGGCATCGTCACGAACAAGTTGTATTCGCGCAGCACCGGAAAAATGGAACGCGCGTTCGCCGACGCCAATCATCCTGTGTTGGATGCGCCCCTGGGCCCAGACGACGTTTCGCCCGAAAACATCTTGGCCGAGACGCTGGCCGACCGCTTGCGCATGTTCACCCAAGGCCGCGGCAAAGCGATTGCGATTTCAGAAAAAGCGCGCGGCGCCATTCCGCTGGCCGGCCGGCTGGGACAAGCATTTTGGTTTAACGCCAGTGTGGGCCGTTTCGTCACCGGCACGTTTTTCGCGAAAGAGACGCCGGCGTGGCTCAAAGCGTTCAACGAGCGAAAATTCCCCGACGCCTACTTTGGCAAGGAATGGACGCCTCTCTTGCCCGAGAAAGCCTACAGCGGCGAAGACGACCGACCGTTCGAACGCCCGCTGTTTGCGCTGGGGCGAGCATTCCCCCATCCCCTGACGGGTGGCCTCACGCAGCTCGGCCCACCTTTCTACCAAGCACTCGCAAACACACCGATGATGAACGAGATCGTGGTGCAAGCCGCGCGTGCAGCGCTCGAAGCGGAATCCCTGGGTCGCGACGACCAGCCGGATTTGCTCGCGGTCTCGTTCAGCGCGCTCGACCGCGTGTACCACCAGTTCGGCCCGTACTCGCATGAGGTGCAGGACACGTTGTTTCGATTGGACCGCTTGGTCGGCGAACTGGTCACAGCGGCCGAGCGTGCTGCGGGGGGCAAGTCGAACATCGTCGTGGTGCTTGCAGCCGACCATGGCGGCGCCCCCATTCCTGAGGAAGTGTCTTCGGCAGGCATGAGTGCGACTCGCCTCGACATGCCCAAGCTTCTGCAAGCCCTTTCGCGGGAACTGACGTCGAAACATGGGTTCGACGCTGTGCTGGGGTCTGAGGGGGGAAACCTCTACTTGAACACGCGTCTTTTGGCGGAAAAGGGCGCGGATGCGGCGGCGGTGCGAAAAACTGCGGCTGCCTTTCTGAGAAGCCAGCCTGGCGTCGCAGCCATTGGCACGCGCGAAGAAATCTACGGCGGCCAGGACCCTTCCGGATTCGGTCGCGCACTCCGTCTGGGTTTCAATGCCGAACGCAGTGGCGACATTATTCTCATTCCTAAGCCCTACGTTGTGCTGGGCGAAGATGAAGCGGCCACCGCACACGGCGCGCCCTATGGCTACGACCAGCTTGTACCGCTGGTGTTCTACGGCGCCGGAATTCGGGCGGGCATGCACTACGCAGAAGCCCACCCCACCGATGTCGCGCCGACGGTTTCCGCTGCGCTTGGAATGACGCCGCCCGCTGGCGCAGAAGGCATCATTCGCCCTGAGGTTTTGCCGTCGCGTTAGGTGGGATCGATTCTCGCGTCATCTAAGAACGCCATCTTGGCCGCTAGCCTGCTCGCCGCGACGACCAACAGGCTCGCTGTCAGCGCGCCGGTGCGTTCCCCCAAGCGCATCTCCAAATCGAGCAAGGGTCTCATTTTCAGCTTCTCGAGGACGATGCTAGCGCCTGGCTCAACAGACCGGTGCCCTGCGATGCAGAACTGCTCGACGCCCGGGTCGAGCGCTGAAGCGACCAGAAGCGCTGCGCCTGTAATCACACCGTCCACCACAACAGGCACCCGTCGGGCAGCTCCCCCAACGACGAAACCAGCCAGCGCGGGATGCTCGAAGCCCCCGAGTGCGGCGAGGGTTGCCAATACAGGCGCGTTCTTGGGCAGGTGACTGAGAGCCTTCGAGATCGCCGCAAGCTTTCTGGCCATCTGCGCGTCATTCGCACCCGCCCCGCGACCAACCACGGCGTGGGGTGCCTCTCCCGTCAGAGCCGCAATGAGAGCGGCAGACGCGGTCGTGTTGCCAATCCCCATGTCTCCGGTGATGAGCAAATCCGCGCCATCATCAATCAAGGTGTTGGCAACATGAACACCAACGTCCAAGGCCGTACTGTTCGGAGCGTTTGACGCACAGCGCCAAGAGGCCGACTGGTGCGCCCCTGCAAAAGGAGTATTTTGCGCGCGCGTCATCCGCTCAAACGCCGAGGTCCACCATGAAGCAAACGATCACTGTCGTCAGCGAAGGCCTTGTCGTTCACCGAACGTTGCTCGATTCACTTGGCGTCGGCGCGGAGGCTGCGTTCGAAGTCCACCGTGAAGGCGTTCGCATTGTCCTTGAGCCCCAAGGCGGCACCTCCATGCAGAGCCTGTGCGCCCTGTTCGCAGAACTGGCGGACCGGAACGCCGAGCAAATGCCTCGGTTGATTGACTGAAACAGCCAGGAACTCGGCGTCCTGTAAGGGGTGTCGTCTTCGCTCGGTATCCGGACGCCGTCGTTCTCGTGGGGAGCGTGCCCAGGGAGCTCCTCCTGCTACTGCCCTGGGTGAACGCCTCTGCCCTCGCCATGGCGCAGCTTTTTCGCTTGGGTCGGCACAATCCCGAACCTCGGGACGAGGGAGGCGGCTAAGCGTGCGACGCACCGCGCCTTTTGCCGGGTGAACCAGACGGCGGGCACTCGTCTCAGGTAAGCGCAAGGCGGTATACTGGCTTGGTGAAACGTGACGACGCCGCGGAACGGGTTGCAGCACGAAGGGCGACGTGGGTTGGCGGCGTGTCTCGAGCCGGAGATCCCAGTGCGCGGCTTGTATTCATGGAACGCATGACGCCGGGGGAGCGCGTGCAGAGCGTCTTTGATATGGCCCTGGAATGGCTTGTGATGCGGGGTGCAGATGAATCTGCCTTCCGACTTTGTCGATCTGTTGGCGGCGTTCGAAGACGCCGAGGTTGAGTACCTTCTCGTGGGCGGGTACGCGGTGGCGTTTCACGGCGCTCCGCGATTCACAAAAGACATCGATGTTCTCATTCGAGACACCTCGGAAAACGTGGCGCGTGTGGAACGCGCGCTGACTGCGTTTGGTGCACCACAGTCGACGCTCGACGCTGTGCGGGCGTTGTCAGGCCTCGATGTCGCCTGGCTCGGGAACCCACCGCTTCGCATCGACATCATGAAAACGATTCCCGGTGCGAGTTTCGATCAGCTTGCAAAATCAAAGAGCACGTTCGCGTGGGGAAAAGTTCAAGTTTCCGTCATCGGTCGGGAAGACCTCATTCACACCAAGCGCGTGAGCGGGCGCCCGCAAGACATCGTGGATGCCGACCTGTTGAGCCACGGAGCGACGTAGCTCCGGAGGCTTGCCCTCGATTATCCTCACTCACGGCCGCAGAAATTCTATGCCTATGGCTTCGCTCCGACGTCCGGCGCTTTGTGGATAGGAATGCGCTCACCGTCGTCTCATCGTCGCATCGTCGCCGGGGCAATTCGTTCGGGCTAATCAAAGCGACGACCCAAACGTCTTCGTTCCGGCCTTGGCCCAAGGTATTCGATGGATCCGGAATGGCGCGCAACGCGCCGAGACGGATGCTCAGCGTGGCGGGCTTGACGGCCTAGGCGGTAAGACGCGGCTCGCCGCGTACCGCCTGCTCCAAGGCGCCATCATGAGCTTCGGCATCGGAACGGGCCAGTCGCCCCAAGCCATCGACGAGTTGGACGCGGCGAGCCAACGGCAGAAAGTGAGGTCGCTCTTCACGGCCATCTTACAAACTCCTTGTTTTGACTCCAGTGTCATAAATACGTAATTATACAACACGTGGCACTTTCAGACCGCCAGGTCGTTGAGTTGTTCCATTTGCTTCTGCTTCGCCAGCTGGCAAGCGGAAATGACCGAGCGCGGTTCGTCCTCAAGGGTGGATGCAACCTGCGATTCTTCTTCGGAAGCATCCGCTACTCCGAAGACATGGACCTCGATACGAGCAACGTCGGGGTGGACACACTGAAGAACAAGATGAACCGCCTCTTGGCCTCGCCAGCGCTTCGCTTGCCCCTTGAACGGTGGGGGATTTCGCTCACCGACATTTCGAGCCCGAAACAAACCGACACGACGCAACGATGGAAGATGGGACTTCTCGCCTCGGGGCACTCAGTCCCCTTGCGAACCAAAGTCGAGTTTTCGAGACGGAACGCGCACAGCCTTGTCGGTGCGGCGCTGGTGGAACCCATGAACGCCGCGCTTGCTCGCGAGTACCAAGTGCCACCGCCGCTCATCATGCACTACGGCGTCGCCGCCGCGCTCGAACAGAAAGTCGCAGCGCTCGTCGGACGTGCACAGACGCAAGCGCGAGATGTCTTCGACATTCAGCTTTTGTTGTCGCGCGCCGGAGACGCACGAACGTCAGCGACAATTCCCACGACAGTGCGCGAAGCCGCTATCGCTCGTGTGAGGTCGCGTTCGTACGATGAGTACACCGGCCAGGTGCTGGCCTACCTCGTTCCGGAACAAGCCGCTCCGTTTCGCGGCAATGAAGTCTGGGTGGCGATGCAGGACGAGGTCGCACGCTTTCTTGAGGGCGCCCGGTCATGAGCACGGCTTCCGCCTACGCGCGATTGCAGAAATTGGGTGTTCCGGCCGCTCGCACCGCTGAGGTCGCCGCAGTCCTGGGTCAATCGCTCGTGACCGCTGCGCAAACCGTGCGTCGTCTGGCGAAATTGGGCCTGGTTCAGCCAATGCGCCATGGCCTGGTCTGGCTATTGCCAGAGCCCATCGACCCCTGGCGCGCACTGCCCTACCTCGCCGCGCCCTACCCGGCATATGCGTCGCTCTACAGTGCGCTTTACCTTCGCGGCGCCCTCTCGCAGCTGCCCGGTTCAAATTTCGCGGTGACACTTGGCCGCACTCAGCGCATTCGCACCAGCGTAGGTACATTCTCCCTTCACCGCGTTGCGCCAAACGTTTTCGGCGGGTTCGAAGTGCTGCCGTCGGGGGCGCACTTGGCCACGCTGGAGAAAGCGCTTTTCGACCTGGCCTACCTTTCGGCGACAAGGTCGCGCCTTTTCGCCCAGCCGCCCGAACTGGAGCTGCCGAAGCGCCTTCGCATCGCCCACTTCTCGCTGTGGCTTGATGCCATCGAAGCCACGCGACGCCGCACTCAAGTCGCAGCGCAACTGAAACGACTGTTGAAGCAAGACCGGCTCAGGTGAGTTCCGACGTCGGAACTGTGCGGCACGTGTCTTGCTCAAACGTTTTCAAGCGCCCCTAGCCCACAACTCCAACGACAAATCCATCGCGCGGGCGGCGTGTGTCAGCGCGCCCATCGAGACGAAGTCGACGCCCAGCCGCGCGAGGCGCGGCAGGCGCTCCAGGGTGACGCCGCCTGACACTTCCAGTTTGACCCGACCTTTCGCCCGTTTCACTGCGGCACGCAGGCCGGCATCTTCAAAGTTATCGAGCATCACGACATCCGCGCCGGCTGAAATCGCTTCGTCGAGCTGTCTGAGCGAGGTCACTTCGATTTCGACGCGCAAGAGATGCGTGGCGTGCGCGCGTGCACGTTCGATGGCGGTACGAACAGAACCACCCACCGCAGCAAGGTGGTTGTCCTTAATCAAAATGCCGTCGAACAAGCCGAAGCGGTGATTCTCGCCCCCACCGGCCCGAACTGCGGCTTTGCTCAGCGCACGAAAGCCTGGCGCGGTTTTGCGGGTGTCCAAAATCCGAAGGCGCGTGCCTTTGACGGCGGCGACCGCCTGTCGGGTGGCCGTCGCTATGCCGCAGGTCCGCTGCAAAATGTTCAGGGCGGTGCGTTCCGCCAAAAGTAGCGCGCGCAGGTTGCCTTTGACTTGCGCCACGCGACGCCGTGACGAAATCCACTGCCCTTCCTTGGCCTCCAATTTCACCTGTGCGCGCGGGTCGACATACGCAAACACCCGCGCGAAGGCTTCACCGCCAGAAAACACCATCGGCTCTTTCGCCCACAGTTCGCCCTCGCCCTTGGCGGAAGCCGGAATGAGCGCCTCGCTCGTCACATCGCCCGCTGCGCCAATGTCTTCTTCCAGAGACAGCGCGATGAGCGTGTCGAGCGCGTTCATGAAGCGGCCCCGCTTGCGCCGCCACCGCCACCTTCACCGCCACCCTCGCCGTCGCCAAGGCGCGTCAGGTTGTCCAGCAGCTTCTCTTTTCGAAGCGCCAACTCCTCGACGCGCGCGCGGTCGCGCGCAACGACGTCGGCTGGCGCACGCTCGACGAAACTGGGATTTCCGAGCTTTTTCTGAATCTGCGCCGACTCTTGCTCGACGCGAGCGACTTCCTTCTGAAGGCGCGCGCGTTCCTCGTCCAGGTTGATGATGCCCGCCAGCGGCACAAACAGTTCAAGGCCTTCTCCCACAAACGCTGCCGACTGAGCCGGCTTGGCCCCAGGCGCATCAATCGTGAGCGACTTGAGACCGGCCAGGGGAAGCACGTAACTCTGCCAGCGCTCCAGGGCGTCGCGTTTTTGGGCGTCCGCAACGTGCGCAATCGCGTGCAGCTTGAGCGCTGGCGATAAGTTGCTTTCGCCACGGATGTTGCGCAGGCCTTCAATGGCCGCGATCACCGGCGCCATTTCGCGTTCAGCCCCTTCATCCAGAAGTTGGGCGTCTGCCTTGGGAAAAGGCGCAATGGCAATGCTGACGGTGGGTTTGGTGAGCGGCAATTTCTGCCAAATCTCTTCGGTCACAAACGGCATCAGCGGGTGCAGAAGCCGCAGCACCTGCTCCAAAGAAAACAGCAGCGTGCCCTGCGCGGCGCGCTTGGCCTGGGCGTCATCGCCCGTCAGCGGGCCTTTGGCGAGTTCAATGTACCAGTCACACAGCTCGCGCCAGACAAACTGGTAGAGCGTCGAGGCCGCCTCAGAAAACTCAAAGGCCTCGATCGCGCGGATGACTTCGCCGGTCGTCCTTTCCAGCCGAGACAGAATCCATCGGTCGGCCAACGAAAGGGGGCGCGCCTTCACCGCCGTGCCGTCGTCTTTCCAATCGCCGACATGCATCAGCGCAAAGCGCGACGCATTCCACAGCTTGTTGACGAAAGCCTTGTAACCCGTCACGCGCTCCAGCGAGAGCTTGATGTCCCGACCGGCCTGCGTCTGCGCCGCAAGCGTCCATCGCAGTGCGTCGGCACCATGGGCGGGCATGCCTTGCGGAAACTTGTTCTTGATGGATGGCGGCAGGGCATCGACTTCTGCGCCTTCGATGACGTCCAAGGGGTCAATCACGTTCCCCTTCACTTTGGACATCTTCTCGCCTTTTTCGTCGCGCACCATGGCGTGCAGGTACACGGTGCGAAACGGCACGTCGCCCATGAAGTGGCAACCGAACATCATCATGCGGGCCACCCAGAAGAAGAGAATGTCGTGTCCCGTTTCCATCACGCTGTTCGGGTAAAACCGCGCGAGCTCCGGCGTCTTGTCCGGCCAGCCCAACGTCACAAATGGCCAAAGGCCGCTGGAAAACCACGTGTCGAGGACGTCGGGGTCCTGCTGAAACTTCTCTCCCCCGCACTTCTTGCATTGCAGCGGCGCCTCGCGCGCGACGACAGGCTCGGCGCGCGAAAAATCGATGCGTCCGCGCACCACGGTGGCTTCGTGCAATTCGAGCCGGTTGCCATCCCCTTGCCTGGGGCTGCAGGCATCGCAGTAGTACGCCGGAATTCGGTGCCCCCACCACAGCTGCCGACTGACACACCAGTCGTGGATGTTGCGCATCCAATGGAAGTAGGTGTTCGTCCACGACTCAGGGACAAATCGCGTCTTGCCCTGCTCCACCGCCGCAATCGCGGGCTTCGCCAATTCGGTCGCTTTCACCCACCACTGCGGTGACAAACGCGGCTCCACCACAGTGCCGGAACGCTCGCACGTACCGATCGACAACGTGTGCGGTTCTTCTTTCTCGAACAACGCCTGGGCTTGAAGGTCTTCGAGAATCCGCTTTCGTGCTTCGAAACGGTCCAGGCCTTTGTAACGCCCCGCTTCGGCGCTCATCTTCCCGGACTCATCCAGCACAGAGACCATCGGCAACTTGTGCCGAAGGCCGGTTTCGTAGTCGCTAAAATCGTGCGCGGGCGTCACCTTGACGACGCCCGTTCCAAACTCGGGGTTGACCAGCACCGCGTCGGCGATGATGGGAATCAGTCGATTGGCGAGCGGCAAGCGAACAGACTTGCCGATGAGTGCCTTGTAGCGTTCGTCGTCGGGGTGAACGGCGACAGCCGTGTCGCCCAACATCGTTTCGGGCCGGGTTGTCGCCACGACCAAAAACCGCCCCGGCTCGCCTTCCACCGGATAACGCAAATGCCACAACGCGCCCTTCTTCTCCTCGTGGTCGACCTCAAGGTCCGAGAGCGCCGTCAAACATGAAGGACACCAATTGATGAGTTTCGCGGCGCGGTAGATGAGGCCTTGCTCGTGCAGCCGAACAAACACCTCTTTCACCGCGCGAACAAAGCCCTCGTCCATGGTGAAGCGTTCGCGGCTCCAATCCAAAGACGCCCCAAGCTTGCGGTGCTGTTCGCCGATGCGGTTGCCGTATTTCTCTTTCCACTTCCAGACACGCTCGATGAATGGCCCGCGCCCCAAGTCGTGACGCGACTTGCCTTCGGTTTTCTTGAGTTCGCGCTCGACGACCACCTGCGTGGCGATGCCCGCGTGGTCGATGCCCGGCAGCCACAGCGTGTTGTCACCGCGCATGCGGTGGTAGCGCGTCAGGATGTCTTGAATCGTCGCGGTCAGCGCATGGCCAATGTGCAGCGAACCGGTGACATTGGGCGGTGGCAGCGTGATGCAGAACGGGGGCTTTTCGAGAGACGCATTCGCCCGAAACAGCGCGTGCGATTCCCAAAGCGCCGAAATGCGAGGTTCCACTTCCGAGGGCTCGTAGGCCTTCGAAAGTTCCGCGGACGAATTCACGAAAAGGACCTTACCCCTTCGACTCGCGCTCGCGAATCAGGCGCTCGAGCTCTTCGCGAATCATTGTTTCGGCCAGCTGCGGGACGACTTCCCACACGATTTTTTCGATCATCTCGCGCGTGGCTTTGGTCAACGCTTCGCGCAGAAGCGCTTCGTGGGCGCCTGGGGGAATGACGGGCGGCGCCGGCGCGGGGGGTGGAGGCACTGGCATCCCCATTTGAGGAGGCGGCGGTGGTGCGTAGCCCGAGGGCATTTGCGCCGGACCACCGAATCCGAATGGATCGCGCCCTCGCGGAAGCCCAGCCCCCGGAGCAGGCACCATGCCCGGCGGCGGACGGTAACCCGGCACAGTACCGGGCGGCGGTCCCAGAGGACGTGCCATTCCCGGCGACCCACCCGGCGGAGGTGGATATGCGCCTGGCGGCGGGGGCAACCCTGGGTTTCGGAATCCCGGGACTGTCGTCGGCGGAATAGCGCCGCCAGGTACCGGAGCGCGCGGAACGAGGGGCTGAGTCCCCAAGGGGACGCCCGGAAACGGCCGCGCCGTCCCGGGGGGAGGCGGTGGCGGAAAGCCAGGGCGCCCACCGGGCGGCGGAAAGCCAGACACGGGTGCAGCGGGCACGGCCTGGGTTCTGGGCAGCCCCGCCATTCCCGGGGGACGGGGCAGCGCACCCGGCATCGTTGTGGGCGGGCGCGGCAGGCCCGGTTGTGCCGGTGCAAAAGCGTGTGCCGGCGCGCCCATCGGTGCCGGAACGGCTGCCGGCGGTGGTGCTGCAACCGGAGCAGCGGCAGCCGGCCTTGGTGCGCCCGCGCCGGTTTGAGGCAAGCCCTGTCCTTGCGGCAAGCCCAAGAGCAGTTTCACCTTTTCCAGGAGGGCTTGGCTTTCAAAGGGCTTGGTGATGTGGGCGTCTGCCCGTGCGGCGCGTGCGCGCGCTTCGTCGAACGGCTCGAAGGTGCCGGCGAGCAACAGAACCGGAATCGACTGGGTTGAGGGGTCGCTCTTGAGCGCCTCGCACACTTCGTACCCATTCTTTCCCGGCATGACGACGTCCACCATGACGAGGTCTGGGGAAACCTCACGAACCCTGGCCAACGCGTCCAGTCCGTTGTCCACAGTGGTGAGCTGAAAGTCTTCGTTCGTGAACACCATGGCAATCACGCGGCGCATGGTGTGCGAATCGTCGGCGACCAGTAGGTGCTTCGGCATGAGTTCCCTTTAAATACCGCGACTCACGAAAACATGCGCTGAAAGTCGAGAAAGTGCACGTTTCCAGCCAATCCCGGTGCCCCAAAATGCCCCGGGGCTTCCTGCGGGGTGAAGGGTCCGTGGACACCCAACACCTGAGATGCTGCCCATCCCACATTCTGCCCTGCCAACTCCGTCAACACGAAAAATTGTTCGGAGGCCTCGCCCCGGCCCCCCCGCCCCCTCCCGTCCAAGACAGCGGGCATCGAATAGACGGGGAAAAGGCCCTGCCCATGCGGGAAAAGTCCCGCCACAGGCCCGTCGGAACCCGGGAGCGGACAAAAGGCATCGCTGGTCGGCACCACGCGCGAGACGAATGCGAGCGGAATCCCGAAGCGGGCCCCCCCCGATTCGACGACCAAGGCGCGGTCCACCCAGCTTTGTAGAAAATGCACCTCACGCGCGGGTGCGACGAGTTTCTGCGCACTGCTTGGCAACAGGCGTTGAATATCCAACTCCAGATACAAGCGCCCATCGTGTACCAAAGCGCTGGGCACCAGCGTGGCCAAGCCTGTGCCGAGGCCGTGCGGAAGCTTGAAGAGGGTGTCTTGCGCAACGTCGACCACGCCCAAAACCGTGCGCACCCGAACGGCAACGGTGGGGCTCATGTCCAAGAGGACGATGACCCCTGGCGAAGTCTCTTTGGCGCCCCCAAAAAGGAGCGACGCATCGTCAATGTCGTGCAACCCGCGAAAGCGTCCGCCGCCCGGCTCGCCGGGCGCGATTTCAACGACCGAAGTCGCTTCAATGCACAGCCGCGTTCGGCCCGCCTCAAAGAGGAGGCACATCCTTCGCCCTGGCTCAAACAACCGCATCGGTAACAGCCAAGGCTACTCAACTTGATGCGCTGTGCTAAGAGCCAAAGCCTTCCATGGCACGCATCCTTCTGGTGGACGACGAGAAGGTCGCACGCGCCCTCTATGGGGACTACCTCAAGGGCGCCGGGCACGACGTCACCGCGGTCAGCGGACTGGCTGAAGCCCGAGATGCGCTGGCGACTGATCGTTTCGATGTTGTTGTCACTGACCTCATCCTTCCCCAAGGCGATGGCATGGAGGTCCTTCAGCACACCAAGGACCATCATCCCGGCATTGAAGTCATTGTCATTACGGCGCTGGACAAGGTGGACCCCGCGGTGCGGGCCATCAAGAGCGGCGCGGCCGAGTACCTCGTCAAGCCCGTCGCCCCCGAGGCACTGCAGCACGCCATTTCGCGTGCGCTGACGGCGCGGCAGCTGTTGCGGGAGAACGCCTCGCTTCGGCAATACGTCACCCTTCTCGAAACCGGGCAACGCATTGCCACGACGCTTGACCGTGAAAAGCTCTTGGCCACGGCGGGAGGCGCGTTTGCGCAGGTCTGTGGGGCCTCCGGCATGCTGCTTTTGACGACGGCCGGCAGCGAGTTGAAACTCGACGGTGCGTACCAAGTCGCGCCCGAAGCTGTCGACGCCCTCTCCCCGCCCATGCTGGCGCGGCTTTCCGGACGCCAGTCATTGCTGAAGTTCGATCATGTCGGGGAACCCTACCGCAGCGCCCTGGCGGTCCCTGCCTCGCCGGATGACGAGACGGTGCTGGGTTGGGCCGTTTTGCTGTCTGAGCGCCCGCTTTCCGACGACGCGGTGACAAGTGCAACGTACCTCGCACGGCATCTGGGCATGGCATTGAAGAACCTGGGGCGATTCGCCGAAGTCGAAGACCTTGCCTACCTCGACGACCTCACGCACCTGTTCAACGTTCGATATCTGGAACTGGTACTCGACCGCGAAGTGAAAGGCGCCTCGCAGACCCAGATTCCGTTCAGCTTGCTGTTTTTAGACTTGGATTACTTCAAGAGCATTAACGACACCCATGGTCACCTCATCGGGTCGAAGCTGCTGGTCGAAGTCGCGCGGGTGCTGAAAGGCCTCGTGCGCGACAACGACGTCGTGGTTCGCTACGGCGGTGACGAGTACGTCGTCCTTCTGCGCGCGACGGACTCCGGCGGCGCCCTGAAGGTCGGTGAGCGGATTCGTCGCACGATGGAGATGCATCAATTCCTCGCGCGCGAGGGTTATGCCCTGTCGGTCACGACTTGTATTGGCGTCGCCAGCTTCCCGGAACACGCCCAGGACAAAACCACCCTGCTCGACTTTGCGGATCGTGCGATGTATCGAGGCAAGAAGAGCACGCGCAATGTCATCTACGTGGCCGCCAAAGACTTGGAAGCCACGCCCCCCACCCGACACGGAACAAAGCCACAATGACATTTGAATCTCCGCAAGTATGGCAGCTGTGGCTCGTCGCTGGGCTCGTGCTGGGCGTTTTGGAGATGAAACTGTCCGGCTTCGTCATGCTGTGGTTTGCGGTCGGGGCCTTCGCCGCATCTGTATTCGCGGGTTTGGCCGCGTCGTTCAACGTTCAACTCGTCGTCTTCAGCATCGTGAGCCTTGCGCTGTATGGAGCCTCGCGAACCATCTTCAAGAAAGTGTTCATGCGGCACGCTGAGGGCATGAAACAAGGCGTCGAAGCCATGCTCGGCGCGGACGCGCAAGTCACCGAAGCCGTTCCGGCGTCGGGCTTCGGTGCCGTTCGGGTGAACGGCGAACTCTGGAGCGCGCGGTCGCTGTCAGGTCCGATTGAAGTCGGGGCCTGGGTCCGCATTGAGGACCGGGACGGTCTCAAACTCTTGGTCCGGCAGCAGGCGGCACCCAGTCACTTTCCGAAGAAAGAAGGCATCGAATGACGTCGTTCGTCACAGTATTGTTGGTCATCTTCGTCGTTGTCGTGGGGATGATCCTCGCCCAGGGGATTCGCGTGGTGCCTCAGGGCAAGGTCATGGTGATTGAGCGCCTGGGCAAGTACCACAAGCTCGCGAGCAGCGGGCTTAACATCCTCTTCCCTCTCTTGGATGCGCCGCGCGCGATGGAGATGCGCACCGCCAACCGCTTTGTTCGCAACACGTTGGTGGACTTGCGCGAACAGGTGCTGGGTTTTGAAACCGTTCCGGTCATCACCCACGACAACGTGACGATGGAAGTCGGGTCCGTCATCTATTACCAAATCGTCGACCCGGCGAAGGCGCTCTATCAGATTGAGAACCTCGCTGTAGCCATTGAGCAGCTCACGATGACCAACCTGCGTAACGTCATGGGCGGATTGACGCTGGACCAAACGCTGACGTCTCGCGAAACCGTCAACGCCAAGCTGCGCGGCGTGTTGGACGAAGCCACAGAGAAATGGGGCGTCAAAGTCACGCGTGTGGAACTGCGAGAGATTGAACCCCCGCAAGTCATCAAAGACTCGATGGCCAAGCAGATGACTGCCGAACGTGAACGCCGCGCCGAAGTCACCAAAGCCGAGGGCGACAAGTCCGCCGCGATTCTTCAGGCAGAAGGCGAAAAAATCTCGCGCATTCTCAGAGCTGAGGCAGATCGCGACGCGACCATCGCCCAAGCGGAAGGCCACAAGCAGGCCAAGGTGCTCGAAGCCACCGGAAACGCGGAAGCAACCCGTCTCACCTTCGAAGCGATTCACGCAGGGCGAGCCACCCCACAAGTTTTGGCGCTGCGTTACATGGAAACGCTGCAAGAACTCGGGCGTGGGCCGAACAAGATGTTCATTCCGTACGAGGCCACAGCGGCACTGGGCAGCATTGGGGCGCTGGGCGACATGTTGCGCGAGAGCACAACCCAGCCTGTGGGCAGTCCGCCTACCGGAAATCGTCCTCCCAGAACACCGTAGACGACACCCGCAACGGGTTTCTGCGTGCAGTGCGTTATTCGCCGAGCGCCCGCTTGAGTGCGGCCACCATGGCTCTGCGATCTTTGGGCTCTAGACCCGCCACCACGCTCGTGGCTTCGAGAAAGCGTCTCAGGAATCGAAGCTGTTCTGGCGGCTGACCTTCGGCAGCGGAGAACTTGCGGGGAAGTTTGGTGAAGTGCGCCTGCCATTGACCACCCGACGGCAGAAGCAACAGAAACCCGTAAATGTCGCCGGTGATCGTCAGCGGCCGGCTCGACACCGTGGCTGGATCCAGAGAATCCCAATCGATGGCGCCCGCGACTCGTGCGCCAAGGGCGGAGGAAGCCGGCACCGAATCGTCCACGCGGTCGAAGCGATACACGACGACGTTCCCCAACATGGGGACCGGCCTCACGACTTGCGCGCGCGCAAAATCGATGTGTTGCTCCGCCATGCGCCCAGCTTAGCCGCGGAATCGCCAGCTAGCGCGGGTTGCCCAGCCCGCGCTTCGAAGCCAGGCCGCGAACGCGTAACGAATTGAAATCACAATGCAAATTCCGACATCCCAAAGCGATTTTGGCAGACTGTCCTTCCAGGCCCGGAAGCTGGCGCCGAAAAAACACCGCGCCGTTAATCTGCCCCTCCACTTCCACCCCATCGACCACCCGCTTGAGCCCTAAACGCACTTGAAAGGGCTTGTTGAAGCCAGGGAACGGCGCTTCTTCCTCATAGCCTTCGGCAACGTCGGCCGATGAGTTGCCCACCACAAGTCTCCCGTCCTTGCGGAAGTAGCGCCAGCCCATGCGCATCCCGACGTCAGGAATCGCCAACACCGAAATTTGCAAGTCCTTCACGCGAAACGACAGTTCGCCAAAGCGCTGGGCGCCCGCTTCGACGGGAAAGTCCGCCTCCAGCGGGCGAAGACTCAGCTGGATTTCGACGGCGAGTTGGTCGCTCGAGAAATAGCGTTTGCCCACATAAGCGCGCGGCGCCAGAAGCGGTTTGCCTCCCGTGTCATCGCCGGCTTGCGTAGCCCGAAGGGTACCATCGCCCAAGCGCCAGTAGCCTGCGTGCGCGTGAACCGGTTCCGCACCCGGAACAAACCGAACATCCAACGTCGTTGCGCCCTTCGCTTCGCTCGCCAGAGCCGCAACCCCCAGCGTCGCATCGGTGTTGGGCGGAAGCGCACCGGCTTTGGCATGCGCGTGACCATCGTCGGTGATGCGCGCACTCGCTCGCCGCCAAAAGACGC
>JBJXGM010000082.1:0-50840 GCA_046155985.1 Myxococcaceae bacterium
CCTCACGTTCCAGACTTCTGTTGGTCGGCGTAGATGGCGTCCGCTATCCGGTACGCCGAGCCTTCCAACCGTTGGAACGCCTCCTTCAGCGCCCCAGGGTCTGGGTTATTCATGTGCTGCTTCAGATTATCGAGATCAGCCTTGATTTCGTTGACATCCTGGGGCGTCAAAAGGCTCGCGTATTCCTCGATCGACTTCTCGGTTGTGTAGATTAAGGCCTCAGAATTGTTACGTAAGTCCGCGATTTCTTTCTTCTTTTTGTCGTCTGACGCGTGCGACTGGGCGTCTGCAATCATTCGCTGAATTTCTTGTTCCGTGAGGCCGGAATTGCTCACGACGCGCACTTGTTGCTGTTTTCCGGTGCCGAGGTCCTTCGCATTCACCCCCACGATGCCGTTGGCGTCGATATCGAAAGTCACCTCGATTTGAGGCACCCCACGCGGCGCGGGGGGGATACCGACCAGCTCAAAACGCGCCAAAGTCTTGTTGTCACCTGCCATTTCGCGCTCGCCCTGAAGCACGTGCACGCTGACCAAGGGCTGGTTGTCGACGGCCGTGCTGAAAACCTGGCTCTTCTTGCAGGGAATCGTTGTGTTCTTCTCAATGATTTTGGTGAAGACACCGCCCGCCGTTTCAACACCGAGCGAGAGCGGTGTGACGTCGAGCAACAGCACGTCTTTCACTTCACCCTTCAGCACGCCGCCTTGGATGCCCGCGCCAATCGCGACGACCTCGTCGGGGTTGATGCCCTTGTGCGGCTCTTTTCCGAAGAAGGCTTTCACCTTCTCCTGAACTTTGGGCATGCGCGTCATGCCGCCGACGAGCAGCACTTGATTGATTTGCTGCGCTGTCACGCCGGCGTCTTTCAGCGCCACCGCGCAGGGTTGCAGCGTGCGCTCGATGAGGTCGGTCACGAGATTTTCGAACGTCGCGCGGTCGATGGTTTCGGTGAGGTGCTTCGGACCTCCAGCATCCGCAATAATAAACGGCAAATTGATTTCGGTTTCGGTGGCACTCGAAAGCTCGTGCTTGGCGCGTTCCGCCGCTTCTTTCAGGCGCTGCAACGCCATGCGGTCCCGGCGCAAATCCACTTCGGGGTACTGCTCCATGAACTTCTTCGCCAAGTGGTCGATGAGCCGCTGGTCAAAGTCCTCACCGCCGAGAAACGTGTCGCCGTTGGTGCTCTTGACCTCGAACACACCGTTGTTGAGTTCGAGCACCGAGATGTCGAACGTGCCGCCGCCTAAGTCGTAGACGGCGATTTTTTCACTCTTGCCTTCTTCTTGCTTGTCGAGACCGTACGCCAGCGCCGCGGCGGTAGGCTCATTGATAATGCGCAAAACAGTCAGCCCGGCGATGCGCCCCGCGTCTTTGGTCGCCTGCCGTTGGCCGTCGTTGAAATACGCCGGAACGGTGATGACCGCTTCAGTCACTTTTTCGCCGAGATAGTCTTCGGCGGTTTGTTTCATTTTCATCAGCACCATGGCGCTGACTTCGGGCGGGCTGTGCTTCTTGCCCCGAATGTCGACCCACGCGTCACCGTTTTCTGCGGCAACGACTTTGAACGGGCTGATTGAAATCGCTTTTTTTGCCTCGGGGGAATCAAAGCGACGGCCAATCAATCGCTTCACCGCAAAAATCGTGTTTTCAGGATTGGTGACCGCTTGGCGTTTGGCGATTTGCCCAACGAGTCGTTCTTCGGTTTCAGTGAAACCCACCATCGACGGCGTCGTTCGGCTGCCTTCGCTGTTGGGAATAACAACGGGCTCGCCACCTTCCATGACGGCGACGCACGAGTTGGTCGTCCCGAGGTCAATACCGATGACCTTGCTCATGTCTCTTTTTCCTCACCCTCGGCAGCAGGCTCAGGCGGCGCCGAAGAGACCTCCTTGGCCTTGCTCACCATGACGAGCGCCGGACGTACCAAACGCTCATGCAACCAAAAGCCTTTCAATATCTCGCGCGTGACATGATTGGGAGGGAGTTCCTTGGCTTCCTCCTGCCCCATGGCCTCGTGCAACCTGGGGTCAAACGGCTGCCCCAACGCGCTAAAACCCCGTACCCCATGCTTGCCAAGAACATCTTCGAACAACTTGCGCGTCATTTGAACGCCTTCAGACAAACTCTTGAAATCGGTGTTTGCGGCCGCGTGTGCAAGCGCGCGCTCCAGATTGTCGACCACCGGCAGCAAGTCTTTGAGCAAGCGTTCTGTACCAAAGCGCTGGGCTTCGTCTTTCTCTTTGGCCGCGCGTTTTCGGTAGTTGTCGAGGTCGGCCGAGGCCCGCAGCAACCGTTCGTGCGCGTCTTTGTACTTTTCAAAAGACTCGCGGCCTTTGGCTTGGCTCAGCTCCAACTGCGCTTGAAGTTGAGCGAGTTCGTCGCTGATCTGCGCGGGGGGCGAGGCGTCGACTTTCGGCGCATCGGCGTCAATCGGCACATCGACTTCGTCGTGCGCTTCGTGTTTTTCGACGCTTTTCAGCGCTTCACGAATCGCAGCGTCGCTTATGTCGGCGGAAAAATTGCCCTTTTCACTGGTCACGGGGCGGAAGTATCGCATGGCCAAAACACCCACCGCCAGCTTCCTGCCGCCCAAACAGTACGGCACTATGCCCCTTGTGACCCAAGCGCGCACTGTGTCTACTCCACCCACACTTCTGACCTCCCTCCTGATGTGACGGGAAAGGACGTTTCGGAGCTCAATGATGCAGGTACGTCCGCGAATGTGTTCAAAGTTCGTCAAGTTCCTCGCAGCGATAGGCACCGTGAGCTCGCTGCTCGGCTGCCCGGGCGAGCGCCCCCCTCCCGGCGGCGGGCCTCTTCCCGTCACAGCATTCACCGCCGAATATGCACCAGACGAGGGCGGGCAATGCGGTGGCCCCCTGAGAGAAGTCGCGGGGTATGCCCCCAACACGCCGGGGGAGCGCTACCCGTTGTTGATTTTTACGACGGGGACATGGGCGACCTTCAACGACCGCAACACGCTCGCCATGATGCGCGAAGTCGCTGAAGCGGGATTCGTGGCCGTCACCGCAGGATACGACAACAACTTTCTTTTGGGCTGCGCGAACCTGCGCGCCAAGACACACTGCCTCTACGATGGCACCGAACCCAATTCGGCGGTCTCGGTGTTGTGCGCGCGGCCGGACGTCGACTGTGACTTGGGGATTTTTGTTGCAGGCTTGAGCCAGGGCTCCCAGGTGGCGAGTTACGCGCGCAACTGGAACCATCATATCCGTGCGGTGTACGGGCTGGGCGTGACCAGCGACTATTTCTTCAACCTTGGCGCAGGGGACAATCCAGGGCTCAGCAACCCTGGCGGCGCTGCTGACGACCAGTGCCTCCACGACTCCAGGACTGCCATTTCCAGCGAGCGTGTTCGCTACGTCAATGGCCTGAACGAAGTCTGCTACTCGACCTCTGCGCAGCCCTGCGGTCTTTTTGGCAGCCAAGGCGAGCTTCAACGCATGTCCGGCAACGCCTGCGCGACGGAAGCCATGAGCTGCTTGCGCGAAAACGGCAGTGGTTGGTTCATCATCCCCAACAGCGATGTTCAAGACGGCGATGCAGACCATGTGTACGTGACTTACGGCGAAGGCTTGGACGTCGGCTTCGTGGCACCGGCGAATCATCCGTGGTCCTTGGGCACCAACGTGCGCTGGCTTTTGGGATTCGCGGCGCCAGGCGGTGGGCTGCCGGTCCGCATTGACGCCGGAGCGCTGACGGCTTCCGATGGCGCTTTTTCGAAGGACAGTGACTTTGCCGGCACCGGGCTTTCGATCGAATCCACCTCAACGACCATCGACACCGTCGCGCCAAATGCGGCCAGTCCACGCGTTTACCAAACCGCGCGGACAACATCGGGCGACGCACTTTCGTACGTGATTGGCGGCCTTCTGCCAAACGCGGCGTATCTGGCGCGTTTGCACTTCGCGGAGCTCACGCAAGACACCATTGGCGCACGGCAATTTCACATCGACATCCAAGGTGCTCGCCGCGAAACGAACCTCGATGTGCGGGCAGTGTCTGGCGCCCGATTTCGGGCTTTGGTGCGCGACCATGCGTTTGTGGCCGATGCAGAAGGCCGGCTGACGCTCAGCCTCACGAGGGGCGGCGCTGGAAATCCCATGGTGAGTGGAATTGAAGTGATGTGAGAGAATGGGGCTGCTTCGCTCGCGCGAGAGCTCAAGGCCCGGACAACGCCTGCCACCATTCTCATCGACGAGGTGCAGCGCGTCCCGGCGCTCCTCAATGTCGTCCAGCCTTTGGTCGACGGCCGCGTCGGCTCCGATTCCTTCTGACTGGCTCTAGCGAAGCGGACGAAACAATCGGCTCGCAAGACCGATAAGGGTTCCGTACGTGACTTCGCCCATCGCCAGAAACCCACCCCGACCCTCCCCGGCGAAAACCGCCTCCCCCGCGCGTGCGGCGACGGCGCTCGACCAAGCCCGCGAACTCATTGACGGCGCGAACCCGAATTTTGACGCAGCAGTCGCTCTGCTGAGTGATTGGATGACTCGAGGTGAAAGCGCCGAAGCGCTTCTCTTGCGCGCACAGGCGCACGAAGCCGCGGTGCGCGTCAAGCGCGCGCGGCGAGACCTCAGGGCGGCGTGCACCCTCGCGCCTGACAGTCTCGATACGCATCTCAGTTTGGCCCGCGTGCTTGCCAGGATGGGTGATTTCGAAGAGGCCTTCGATGTCATCGAGGCAGCTCAAGTTCGCCTTGAGCAACGTCCCACGCGGGGGCCCCATCAAGACTTCGAAGAAGCATGCATCGGGAGTGCGGGCGGACACATTTTATACCTCATGGGTCGAGACGAAGACGCGCTCAACCAATGGCGCATATTCCCCCATGACGTTTCCACAAACTTTCTCGCCGCCTACGAAGTGCCTACGAAACGGTCTGGTGCAGTTTTTCTCAGTCCAGAAGTGGCCTTTGCACACGTCCTGCTCGCCGAGGGAGATGTCTTGCGCGAGGACCCCGAACGTGCCCTGGCGCGCATCCGCTTCGTCCTGGAATGCACGCGCCCGCATCCGCGGTTCAAACCACCCGTGCGACGACTCCTCGAGGCCATCCAAGCGCCGGAACTCGCGAAAGAAGTTGATGCCCTTCTGTTCAAGCTAGACCCGTCGTTGCCCCGCAGCGCGGCTGGGACGACGACGCCGACGGTCGCGGCACCACAGAGCGATTTCACGCAACCCGTCTGTTTGAGCGATGACTCCCTCCACCGAGAAGTGGACACACTCATGCGCGCCTATCCGCCGAACCTTCCGACGGCCTTGGCACTGCTGAACAACGCGCTCGGCCCGATTCCGGGAAAGCGAACACGCCACCGTGTCTTTCAAGAGTTTCGATTGCGAATTCGGCGCGCAGAGCTGTTTGAATGGCAGGCGCGGTATGCAGACGGCCTGGCGGACCTCGCGTTCGTCATCGAAGAGCATCGCCACAAAGTAGGAGGACCGCACTTTGTCGGGCATCTCCATTCGGCGCGGCTCTCGTGTCTTCTTGGAAAGATTGTCGAGGCTGGACGACATCTTGCAGCAGCCGGCTCGTGCACGCTGGACGACTCGGGCCAATCCGCCTTGGCATCCGCAAAAGGGCTTTTGCTCTTCGCAGAAGGACATGCAGACGAGGCGGATCGCGTTTGGCGCCATGCCGTCCAACTTCACCGCAGCAGGGACTCGCAGCATCTCTCCGAAGCCCTGTCCGACGCGAGACTTCCGAAGAAGTCCCTTCGATACGATTTCGTCCGGTGTCATCTCACTTTGGGCGAGTGCGCACTCGCCAGGGGCGATAGCTCTTCGGCCGTCCGGCACTTGTCTCGCGCAGCGACGCTTCGACGTGCGTTTATTCCTGAAGCCGAGGCGAGGCTAAAGGCGTTGCTGACTCAACTCGCGGGCAATGCCAACCAGGAAGTTCATGGACGCGCCGTCGAAGCGCTGCAGCACTGGTGAGGCCAGCGGCCCTCGAATGTGCCCGGGCTTCCTTCGAAATCGTATAGAAACTCCCAACCCGTGACGCCCCTTTCGCCTCCGACAAGACCCCCTCCCAACGGTGTTGCCACGCGAAGCCTGACGTATTTTTCGGACAGCCGAGGTTCACTCGCAGAAGTGTTTCGCGAAACCTGGGGGCTCAGCACATCGCCGGCACAAATCAACATCAACCATTCTGGCGCTGGCGTTCTGCGCGGCATGCGCGCGCACTTTCAGCACACAGACTACTTGGCCGTTGTGGCGGGCCACATGACGCTGGGGTTGCGCGATGCACGGCGCCGGTCGCCCACCTTCGGCGCGACGTGCTGCCTCGAACTGAGCAGCCAGAACGGCCCGCAAGTTGTCATTCTGCCGCCCGGCGTCATTCACGGCATGTACTTTCCGGAAGCTTCGACGCACTTGTATTGCGCCTCTCACGAGTTCAACGTGGAAGACGAGCTGAGTTGCCGTTGGGACGACCCCGCCCTTGAGATTCCGTGGGTGCTCAAAAGTCCCATCGTCAGCACGAAGGACGCCGCTCAGCCCAGCCTTATGGAGCTGATGCATGCCCTCGCTCAGCACGGCCTTTGAGAAGGCGGCGGACCAACCACGCCAGCGACTTCACTTTCACCAAGCGATTTCGAAGGCGCCACGTCACCGTGGCCTTCATCGAAGCCAATTCATTTCGGAACGCCTCGCGGTCTCTGGCCATTTTGCCGTTCTCACCGCGGAGAACGGTGAGGGCTTCTTCAAGCGCACGCCGCTCGATGTGGAGTCCCGCCGCCTCCACTTCAAACCGGTGGCGCTCTTGCGCCAGCGTGTTCGCCGCTTGCCTGAGCGCGTTGAGTTCTGCAATGCGCTCGCCGCACTCTTTGAGCGACGTCGCACCAGTCACGTAGAAGCTGTCGCGGTCGTTCAAGACGAACTCCCACGCACGTGCTTCCAGTTCTCGGACAAACGCTTCCTCGCCGAGGCGCGCTGCATGACGCGAAAGCTCGCGCAACCGACGGTCGACATCCCAATCGGTACGTTTCGAACTTGGGTAGTGAATCGCCGTCAGACGCTTCCCGCTCACGGCGCGCACCTGCGGCATCCCGAGAATCTGCTGCCACATGTAGAGGTCGGTGAACGTGCCCTGTGGCGTGGTTCGCCATCCATGCGGCAGACGTTTGTAAAACGCCAGCGTGTGCCCAGCCCCGGTGAGCGGCACGCGGTTTTCACCTGACAGGATACCGTTTCGATACCACGGATTCGTGAGGTCGACAGTCCACACGTAGACTTCGTTCTCGTCGAAAAACGCAAAAGGCAGTGTGTGCGCGAAGTCTGCGTCGCGCAGAAGACGGCCCATTTCCTCAACGTGGTTCGGAAACAAGAGGTCGTCGTCAGCGAGATAGAAAATCACTTCACCGCGCGCGTGTTCCGAAAGCACCTGGTGGCGATGGGCTTCGCCGGTGCGCGGGCTTTTCGGAAATTCGAAAAAACGAACACGCGCGTCGCGAAAACCCTGCACCACTTCGCGCGTGTCGTCGCCCACGCCATCCCCGACCACCAGAACTTCGATGTCGGTCACGGTCTGCTTCAACGCGCTGGCGATGGTGTGTCTCAAGAGCGGTGCATGGTCGTGCGTGGGAATCAGAATCGACGCTTTCACAGACCCGCCATTTCACGAAGTCGCACAATCAGCTCAACACCTTCGAGGCCTTCGGCCGCAGTCGACTTGGGCGGCGGTCCGCCCCTGACATGCGCCAAAAACGCGGCAAGTTGTCGCTTCAGTGGCATTTCATCTGAAAGGGGTCGGCGCTCGATGTGAGGCTTGGCGACATCGTCGGGCCCTTGGCTGCGGATGACGCTGACGTGCTGGGCATAAGCGTCGTCCAACACGGCGATACCCTCCTCGCAGTAAAGCGTCGCGCTTCGCCGCGTCGAGGGAAAGCGCAGCGAGACGTCAAACTGAAAGTACGGTTGAACGCCGCACAGCGCGCTCAAGCTGACCGGATGTCCGTGGACGCTTTGCGTCACCGCGGCGCGTGGCTTTGGAAGTTCCCCCAGCACTTCCTTCGCAATCGCGACATCGTGCGGGGCCAAAATCCAAAGGGGGTCGTCGCGCGTGCGGCGGTGTCCCCACTGAAGGCGTTCGGTCTTGAGCCCCAACACCCGGCCCAACTCGCCCGAGCGCGCAATGCTTCCAAGCATCTCGATGCCGGGATGGTAACGCCACTTCTCCATGACCATCAGGCGTGCGCCGTACAATTCGACAACATGTCGGGCGCTGTCGATGTCGCACGTGAGAGGCTTCTCCACGAACGTGGGGACACCCAGCGGATGTGCCTCTTCCAGCACCTGCGCGTGCGACACGCTGGACGTCGCCACGACGAGGCCATCCAGTTTCGGCAGCGCTCCGATGGACGAAACAATTCGTGCTGCGCCGCCTTCTTCCGCGCGCATCGCACTCGCCCCGGTGCGAGCGACGACCGACACTTCGGCCCCGAGCTCGCGCAAATCACGCAAGATGAACTTGCCCCAGTGACCACAACCGACGAGACCGATGAAGAGTGCACCCACAGCGTCTTAAGCTCCCTGTGTCAAGCGCAGCGCCGCGGCCCACACTTCTTTCACCGGCACGCCGTGTTCTTTGGCCCGCGCCCGACAGTCTTCAAACTCGGGGGCGGCGTTGAGACGTTCGCCATCCCGAAGTCCCACTTTGATGCGCACCGCGCCGTACGGTGTTTCCACCGTCTCAAACTGTCGCTCCAAGGTGGCGCGCTCGACCGGCCAATAGCGGACGCCGAGCGTTGTCGATTCCGCGAGCAAGAGGTTCACCAAGACATCACGCTTGGCGGCGTCGACCAACGCACCCAGCACATGGCCCGGCCGGCCCTTTTTCATGGTGGCAGGTAACACCCAGGCGTCGAGCGCGCCCATTTCGAGAAGGCGTTCAAGGAGTACGCCAATGAGCTGAGGGGTGGCGTCATCGAGGTTGACGGACAACTCCCAGACACTGGCTTGCTTCTCATCGACTTCGCCCAAGACCGCGCGCAAAACATTGGGCCGGTCTTTCCAGTCCTTGGTGCCAACGCCATACCCCACGCGCTGCACGCGCATGTTCGGCGGTGTCTCCACTTTCGCCAGCGTCGCGACCAGCGCAGCACCGGTGGGCGTGGTCAGTTCCCCTTCGCCCTCAAAACGGACGGGAAGGTTTCGCAACAACTCCAAAGTGGCCGGCGGCGGAATCGGAATCGTCCCATGTGCGCCCCGGACACTGCCGCTGCCAAGCGGTGGGGGTCGGCAATACACCTCGGGGTCGCCCAAGGCATCGAGAACGGCCACCGCACCGCAGATGTCGACAATCGAATCCACGGCACCGACTTCGTGAAAGTGAATGGTTTCCACCGGCACGTTGTGAACCTTGGCTTCGGCGTCTCCCAGGGCGCGAAACACCCGCTGTGCGCGGTCGCGGGCTTGCGGCGAAAGCGTGTGACAGCCCCCAATCAAGGAGAGGATTTCGCTCAAGCTCCGGTGGGGGTGATGTTCCGGCTCGGCCACAACAACGTCAACGTGCACGCCCGAAATCTCATGCCGGACCACAGTGGAGGTCCTGAGCGAAAAGCCCCCCACCCGAAGCCCCGAGAGCGCCTTCTCGACGTCGCGGGGTGACACCCCGAGGGCGAAAGCCGCTGCGAGAAACATGTCGCCAGCGATGCCGCCGATGGGGTCGAGAAAAAGAATCGGGCGAGGCATCTATGGACGCGGCGCTGAAGCTGCCGAAGCCTGCGCCAGCCCCACCCGTGAATGACGGCGGCCATACAACCCGTACGTCAAGAGGCCCAAAGCCATCCACGCGAACAACCGCATCCAAGTTTCAAGACCCAGACCCGCCATCAAGGACAGGCAGGCCAGCATTCCGGCGACCGGGACAAACGGCACCCAAGGCGTGCGGAAGGGGCGTGGCAAGTCCGGGCGTTTGTAGCGCAGCACCAGAATGCCCGCGCACACCACGACGAAGGCGAACAACGTCCCGATGGAAACCAGCTCACCCAAGATGCCAATCGGAAACAAACCTGCAATCACGCCGGCGAAGATTCCAGTGACGATGGTCGCTGAGAAAGGCGTTCTGAATTTGGGATGTACCTTTGAAAAATAAGGCGGCAGCAAGCCATCTTTTGCCATGGAGTAGAGGATTCGGGGCTGGCCCATCAACATGACGAGGACCACCGACGCGAGGCCTGCAATCGCGCCCATGTTCACAATCGGCGTGAGCCAGCGCAGCGCGGGCCCGGCTTTGTTGATGGCGACGAACACGGGGTGTGGCTGGTTGAGTTCGCTGTAGTGCGCCAGGCCCGTCATCACGAGCGCCATGATGATGTAGAGCACCGTGCAAACCGCCAACGACGCCAAAATGCCAATGGGCAAATCGCGTTGTGGGTTCTTGGTTTCTTGGGCCGCGGTCGAGACGGCGTCGAATCCGATGTACGCAAAGAAAATGACGCCCGCGCCAGCGAGAATTCCGCTGAAGCCAAACTCACCGAACTTGCCGGTATTCTCTGGGATGAAAGGCGTCCAATTGCTGGGCTCGACATGCATCGCGCCAAAACCAATCACGAGCAGGACGACCGCCACTTTGAGAAAAACGATGATGTTGTTCGCCGTCGCCGACTCGCGAATGCCAATCGACAGAAGCGCGGTGATGAGGACAATCAGCGCGACAGCGGGAAGGTTGACGATGGCACCGGTCGCATGCGGAATGTGTGAACCGGCCGCCACTTCAAACGGCGCGCTCGTGAATGCCGTCGGCAAGTGGATGCCTAAGTTTTCGCGAAGGAAGGCGACAAAGTAGCCCGACCAACCCACGGCCACGGTCGACGCCGCGAACAGGTACTCGAGAATCAAGTCCCAACCGATAATCCACGCGGCGAGTTCGCCCAAGGTCGCGTACGCGTAGGTGTACGCGCTGCCGGCCACAGGAATCATGGCCGCGAATTCGGCGTAGCAAAGACCAGCGAAGAGGCAGCCGACACCGGCAAGCACAAAGGAAAGGACGATGGCCGGCCCTGCGTGCAGTGCTGCAGCCGTGCCGGTCACGACGAAAATACCGGCACCGATGATGGCGCCAATACCCAAGAGGGTGAGGTTCCAGGGCCCAAGGGCGCGCTTGAACTCGTGCCCGTCAGCGCCGGGTTCAGGGTCAGACGTGACGACTTGCTTGGTGGACCAGATTCCCATGCGACCCCCGCCTACATCGGTTTAGGGCGCGCACAGTACGCATTTTTCAACGTTTTGCGCGACCCCTGCCGATGACGCTGCGCGTTGCACGCCCTGAACTCAAGCCACGGCGGGTGCTCAGCGCAGCGTAAAAACCGCCGCCAAAGCCGTTGTCGATGTTCACTGTGGCGACGTTGGGTGCGCAGGAGTTCAGCATCGTCAGTAGCGCCGAAACACCGCCGAAATTGGCGCCGTAGCCCACCGAGGTGGGGACCGCGACAACGGGGGCACCCGTGAGGCCCCCCACAACCGAAGCCAACGCACCCTCCATGCCGGCGACTACAACCACCGCATCGGCTCCCATGATGTCCTGGCGCCGACTTAAAAGCCGATGGAGTCCGGCGACACCCACATCATAGATGCGTGTCACCCGCGCACCGAGCGCTTCGGCGGTGACTGCAGCTTCCTCGGCGACAGGAATGTCGGCCGTTCCGGCGCAGACCACGCTGACTTTTCCCGCCCGCGGACGACTGCCCTGGGCCAGGTGAAAGATGCGGGCTTCGGCATGCAGAACGCCTTTTGGAAAACGCCCTTTCAATGCAACAGCCTGGGCTTCCTTCACGCGGGTGACCAAGACCGGCTGCCCTCGCGATGCGAGCGATTCGACAATGCGAAGCAGACGCTCGGTGGTTTTGGGTTCTGCGAGGACCACTTCGGGAACGCCGGTGCGAAGCGCGCGGTGCGTGTCGAGCGTGGCGTAGCCCATCTCGACGAAGGGCAGATCTTTGAGTCTGGAAATGGCGTCTGCCACCGAAGCATGGCCGGTTCTGACCTGCGAAAGCAGGCGGCGGAGTGAGCGTTCGTCCATCGCGAGCTAGCGCATTACCCCAAGACGACCCAAAAGCACGTGCGCATCTTTGTCGGCCATGACGAACCACAATCTGCCCGAAAGCGGCGTACCGCGGAATTGGCCATCGAGGACAAGCGCGGAGCCGCCGGCAACCCACGCTTTTGCAACTTCGAGATGCTTTGGCGCTGCGAGCAACGACGGAACAGACGGCACCAGTTGCAGCTTGGTCAGTGCCGCCACAGCGTTCAAGTACGCCGAAGCTGCAATGTTTCCCGCCTCGCGCAGCGCGTCTTGCCCTTTGTCTGTCGACAGCCCTTGTCCGCTGGATTTGAGCAGCCGGAACAACATCTCTTCGGCATCGAATTTAGGCAGGGCCAACATCAGCGCCGCCTCAATACCGCCTTGCACGGTGAACATCGCTACCCAGCCGGCCGCATTCAGACCCGGCCACTCCGACGCAGAGGCAATCGCGCAAGCACTGGGCGGCTGTGTCTCCAAGCGCAACCCCAGCAAGTGAGACAACGTGTCAGCGCCTTGGCCGGTGCCCACGTTGGCGACTTCACAAAGCGCGTCCAGCTGACGCGGGGTGTAGGGCGCGGAAGTCATGTCAGTGGAGCAGCCTTGGAACGTCGAGAATGAAAACGGGCCGACCACTGCCCAAAATGGTGACCCCCGCCAAACCACTGACCAAGTCGAGCGGTCGAGACAATGCCTTCAGCACCGCTTCTTCCTGCCCCAAGAGTCTGTCGACGGCCAGCGCGAAGCGACTTCCGCCATTGCCTTCGACAACGACGAAAGGCCGCACGCGCTGACGCGGGCCTGGCGGCACGCCCAGAAGCTCGGAGAGTCCGTGGACGGGCAGAAGCCCACTGCCATGCGCCAAGAGCGGCGCTTCGCGACTCTTGGAAAGCGCCACTTCGTCGGCTTCCACGGCCCCCACGACTTTTGCAATCGGCAAACCGAAAATCTCTTCGCCGACACCCACCAAAAGGAGATTCACCACCGCCACTGTCAACGGCAGTTTGAGCACAAAGCGTGTGCCACGGCCGGGTTCAGATTCGATGTCGAGTGTCCCGCCGACGTTTTCGACAGCGCGCTTGACTGCATCCATCCCGACGCCACGCCCAGAAATCTCCGACACACCCTCCGCCGTCGAGACACCCGGCAAGCACGCCAACATCAAAGCTTCGCGGTCCGAAAGACGCGCCGCAGACTCGGCGGTCATCTGTCCCCGCGCCACAGCCGCCGAGCGAAGTTTGGTGACATCCATGCCGCGCCCATCATCCTCGATTTCAAAGAGAACGCGGTCGCGTTCTCGGCGGACGGACACCAGCACTCGCCCCCGCGGGCCCTTTTTCTGCGCGGCGCGCTCTGCCGGGGACTCAATGCCATGGTCGATGCAGTTTCGAAGAATGTGCAGCAGGGGGTCTGTGAGCTCGTCGAGAATCGCGCGGTCGAGCTCCACCTCTGCCCCCGTCACCACCAAATCGACTTCACGCTCCCGTTTGCGGGCGATGTCGCGCGCCGCGCGCGGCAACCGGTCGGTCAACACCGACACGGGTGTCATGCGCGCGCCCATCACTTTCGTGTGCAAATCCTTCGCGAGCAGGTGAAGCCGGTCGACGCTTTCTTCCACGCGCGGCCGCGTACCGGGAGGCAGGGTCTTTGCGAGCTCTCGCATCTGGGCACTCGCCAGAATCAATTCGCCCGCGGTCTCCAAAAAATAGTCGAGAAGGTCCGTGCGAACGCGAATCGTCCGTGCGCTGTCTTGGGCCTGTGCTTTTTGGGCTTCGTCTGGCGACGGCGGCGTTGGCGATGGGGGCACAAGCGCGGCAATTTTTGCTTCGAGAAGTTCGGCTTCGGCCACATTCGTCAAGGCCTGCGACACGCCCTCTGTCCCGCTGGTCGTGTCCACCTCGAATGTCATCAGCCCTTCTGGAATGCGACCCGCTTTCAAGTCTTCCAGTGGCGGTTTGCTCGAGACCAGGGTTCCCAGCAGTGAGAGACGTTTGTGGACGAGGAAGGCACGAACGCCAGGCACCTGACATGTGGGAAGAATGCGAACCCGAACCTGCAACCTCTGCAGAGGGCCTTTCGGTTCGACCACCGCCACAGCACTCGCTTCCGGCGTCGGGGTCGCTGCAGACGGCGTCTCGTGGAAGCGGGCATCGGCCACACGTGTCGATTTCGGACTGCGTCCGGTCATCGCAGTGAACTTGTCCGAGAGGGCGGCGAGCAACGTTCCACCATCCCCCAACGGCTGACCCGCACCCGAAAGTTTCACTTGCTCCAAAAGATGGTCGGTCGCGGCGAGCAGAAGGTCTACCAACGGTCGGTCCAACGCAGAAGCATCTTGGCGAACGGCGTCGACCAGGTCTTCCACGCGATGGGCCACCACAGCGATGGATTCGAGTCCCATCGATGACGCCATGCCTTTCACCGAATGCGCATGGCGAAACATGGAGTCAATGGTTTCTTGGGTGTTGGGCGACTGCTCCAACGCCACCAAGTCGCGTGACAGCGCTTCAAGATGCTCTGTGGACTCGGTGACGAAAAGCCCGAGGTATTTGGACATGTCGACGGTCATGTCCCAACACCTCGCACGAGTGCTGGATTTACTTGTTTCCGAGAACCTTCCGGACGACGGACAACACGTCTTCGGCACGGAACGGTTTCACGATGAAGTCGGAGGCTCCCGCCTCTATCGCTTCCATCACCAAGGATTCTTGTCCCAACGCCGAGCACATGATGACGGTGGCCCGCCCATCGTGCTTGATGATTTCTCGCGTGGCTTCGATGCCGCTCTTGAACGGCATGACGATGTCCATCGTCGTCAGGTCGGGCTTGAGCTCTTTGTATTTCTCGACCGCTTCGAGCCCATTGGCTGCTTCGCCGACGACTTCGAAGCCGCCAGACGCGAAGATGTCCTTGATCATGTTCCGCATGAAAATGGCGTCGTCGACGACCAAGACCCGCTTTGCCATGACCTTGTTGCGCCTCCCGTGGCCTGCGTCGAAGCACCGTAGCACGCGTCAAACGAACGGTCATTGAAACAACGTCGACAGTGCCGCATCGACGCCCTCCGGGCTCAAGACCGTCACCGCGCGCGCACCAATCCGCGCAATCCCCTGCACTGAAGCCGCATGTGCGCCCGGGGCTGGACTGATTTTTTCAATGTCTTCGATGCCCTCCACCTCGCTGACCAAAAGCCCCAAATCGCGACGGCCACGGTCGAGAAGGACGAGTTTCTCCAGGCCCCGGTTGAGCAGCGGCAGCCCCAACAAAGCGCCCAGCTCCAGCACGGTGACCACGCGGCCACGCAAATTCATGACTCCCCGAACGCCTGGAGGTGCGCGGGGGACGCGGCTCAAGGATTCGGGGGAAACGAGCACTTCTCGAACCGCGCCCAACGGGAGCGCGTAACGGTCTTTTTCGATGCGAAACAGGACGTAACGCACGTGCGACCCTTGTGGCTTCCTTTAAGGACTGAGTCGGAAGCGTCGAACGACACTCTGCAGCTCAACGGAAATGTGGGTGAGCTCCTGCGCTGCAGAAGTCATGCGCCCGACGGCCGATGTCTGTTCGTCGATGACAGATTGAATCGCTTCGGTCGACGCCGCATTCGCGCGTGCCACCGAGCTGATTTCGCGAATCGCCTGCACCATTTCCTCAGAGCCCTTCAGCTGCTCGCGCGCGCTTTCCGAAATCAACGACACTTTCTCGGCACCCTGACGCGCAGCATCGGTGATGCTGCTCATCGAGCGCACGATGCTGGTCAAGTCTTCGCGACCTTCGGAGAGTTCCTCGATGCCTTCTCGCATCGCACTGACAACGGCCGCGGACTGACCCGAGATGTCTCTGGCCAGCTTGCTGATTTGCTCTGCGCTCTTGCCCGCGCTTTCCGCCAGCTTTCGAACTTCGTCGGCGACCACGGCAAACCCTCGACCATACTCGCCCGCGCGGGCGGCCTCAATGGTCGCATTCAGTGCGAGCAAATTCGTTTGCTGTGCCACCTGCGTGATGGCGTCGACGATTTTGCTGATTTCTTGGGTCTTCTCCCCAAAAGCGAAGACTTCGCTGCTCGCGGCTTCGATGCGCGAAAACACTTTCTTCACTTTTTCACCGGCGAGCAGTGCGGCCTGGCTGCCCTCTTCGGCCGAACCCGATGTCTCCATCGAAGCCTTCGCTGCGTCCACGGCTGACGTTGCCGTCCGCTGAATCGAATCCGCCATGCCGGTGATGACTTTGGAGGCCTGACCCACGAGTTCCGATTGGCTCTCGGCGCCCTTGGCGATTTTCTCCATCGAACTCCCGACTTCTTCGGTTGAGCCGTTCACGTTTTCCGCAGAACTCTGCAATTCCGAAGCAGACTCATTGACCGACTGCGCCGTGTGCTGGATGTGCGCCACCAGCTCACGCAGGTTTTCCTGCATGTGCGAAATCGCGGTCGCGAGTTCGTCAATTTCGTCGCGCCCAACACCCGGCGAGACCAGCACAGGCTTGGACAAGTCGCCACGCGAGATTTCCAACGCAGAGCGCGACAGGACCCGGACGCGGGTTACGCGCGCGAGCCACGGCAGAATCGCCGCGAACAAAAACGTCACGACGGCCGCGGCACCCATCCGGGGCCACAGGCCGACACCCTCGAGAAGTTCGAGCATCGTGAACAGGACGACGCCCAGAAACACGTATCCCGCCGAAATTTTGAAGTGCAACGAGACGTCGAAGCGCCCCGGCTTTTCTTCAGACCGCACGCTGCGAACAAATGAATCGCGGCGTTGCGGTGGAAGCTGCATCACCTCTTCGCGCGGCGCCCGTCGGAAAGACAAGTTCGGAGGTGGAAGCGCAGGACTCATGAACTGCCTTGGATTCTGGCGCCTTTTCCAAGACAGATCACGCAAAGTGGTCGAAGCCGCCTTTGATGTGTAGGCGTTTTCCGCCTGCGCCATGAAAGACAACGTGCGGGCGTCTCACTAAAGAACCTACCTCGGTCACGCCCACGCCCGCTTCTCTGAGCGCTGTCTCGAATTTTCGCGCAGCTTTCGGCGATACAGCCAGCAACAGCTCATAGTCTTCGCCCCCCAACACCGCGCAGTGCACACGCTCCATGGGGGAGGGCAACCCTGAACGCAACGCGCGGCTGATCGGCAATGCCGCCGCCTCAATCTCGGCGCCCACGCCAGAGGCTTTGCAAAATCGAATGAGGTCCACGGCGAGACCGTCTGAAATGTCCATACCGGCACTGACCCAAGGACGCGCGAGTTGCCCAGCACGCAGTCTCGGCAAGGGCCGTTTTTGTCGGCGTATGGCGGCACCCTTCCGCTGGCCTGCCCGAAGTTGCATGAGTCCCAAGCGTGCGTCCCCCAAAGTGCCGGTGACATACAACTTCTCCCCTGCACGGGCCGTGTCACGCCGCATCGCCGAGCCTCGCGGCACTTCACCTGCGCACGTGAGCGTCAGGGACAACTGTTTCGCCCGCGTCAGATTTCCGCCAACCAGGGTGATGCCCACTGCGCGCGCCAAGGGCGCCATTCCTGCGGCCAGCGCGGACACCTCCCGCGCTGAAACAGCCGTTGGAAGCGCTAGACTGCACAAAAACCAACTTGGCCTCGCCCCCATCGCTGCAAGGTCCGACAGGTTGACCGCCAGGGCCTTGTAGCCAATATCTGCAAGGCTGAAATGGCTTCGCGTAAAGTGGACGCCCTCAACGACACTGTCCGTCGTCACACAGGTCTCACCCCGCTGCGACGACAGGAGGGCAGCGTCATCCCCTGGCCCAAATGGGGCCCTCGGAACACCAAACGGCGCCGTAAACCTTTGAATCAGGGCATCTTCTTTAAGCACTTGCTTCTCGATTCTTGCGAGATAACGCTAAAGTGCTACCACTCAGTCTTCCAGGAGCCCACATGCCAAACCTTCAGCACAACGCACTTTCGCTTGCCCTTCCCCAAGGCTGGGAAGATGGCTCGCAGGTGATCGCGCTGGGGCCGCAAGATGGCGGTTTTCGCCCGAACCTCGTTTTCTCCCAAGAGCCTGTCAAAGCGGGCGAAAACTCCGCGCAATTCGCAGCACGGCAGTTGCCGCAGCTTAAACAAGCACTGACTGGCTACGTCCTCGTGAAAGAAGGCGCAGCGAAGTTTGGCAACAACTCAGGATTCCTGCGCGAGCACGCCTTCAAGATGGAGAAGAGCGAAATCGGTCAGCTTCAGTTCTACGTTGTGAACGGTGGCACCGCTTTTACTTTCACTTTCACGCACTTGAAGCCGAAATTGGCCGCTGCCAAACCCACTGCCGAGAAACTCTTCACCCAAGCCAAACTTGGGGCCGGCGGCGGTGGTTCGGGCCGGGCGGGCAGCGACACCGCTGACTTCTAGGCGGGTTCCAAAAACTACCCGGGTTCTAAAAACGGTCGGCAATCGGCGCCGCAACGGCGGGAATTGCGACTCTTTTCGGCGGCGGTGGCACAAGCGGAAGCACCACCGTGAAGCGGCTGCCCTTGCCGACTTCGCTTCGGACTTGCACTTTTCCGCCGTGGCCTTCGACGTAACTCTTCACGATAGAGAGTCCCAATCCTGCACCTCCAAACTCGCGGGTGGAGGAATGGTCCACCTGATAGAAGCTCTGGAAGATTCGCTCAAGCTGGTCCTGCGGAATGCCAATGCCTGTGTCTTCGACGTCGATGCGATAGCCCTCTTGGCGCAGTTCCGCCTGTAGCGCGGGTGCTGAAACCTGCACGAGAACTCGCCCACCTGCTCGCGTGAACTTCACGGAGTTTCCCAAGAGATTCACAATGATTTGGCGCAATTTGTCGCGGTCGCCGACGGCGCGCTTGTTGACAAAAGGTGCAACAGCCACCTCGAGGCCAACGCCCTTCTTCTGTGCTTGAGGCCTCACACTGCTCAGTGCTGCTTGTGCGATGTCAGCCAGGTCAAGGGGTTCAAAATTGAGTTTGACCGTTCCGGCCTCAATTTGGCTGAGGTCGAGAATCGACGTGATGAGCCGCAACAATGACTCACCTTTTTCGGTAATGGTTCGTGCGTACTCGATTTGTTCCGGATTCAGCGGTCCGGCGAGCCCCTCACCCAGCATCTCCGAATAGCCGATGATGGAGGTCAGCGGCGTTCGCAATTCGTGGCTCACGGTCGCCAAGAAACTCGACTTCAGTCGGTCCAAATCTTGAAGGCGTGCGTTGAGCAGTTGAAGTCTTTGGTTGTTGGTTTCGAGGTCGCGGTTCGTCTCCAACGTGGCCTCGATATGCAACTGCGAAGTGAGGTAGGTCTTTTGACCGGACGCCACGAGCGCTTCGAGCAGCTGCGCGAAATGAAGCATGACCCGAGCGACACTGGCCTCGGGCGCGCGGCGAATCTTCACCAGATGGGTGTGCGCTTCTTTGAGGTCGAGCCCCTTGGAGATGTCGAGCAGGCTTTGCGGAAACTGCTTCAAGTCTTCGGGCGTAAACGGTCCGAAAACGACGCGTCCCAGCGCGTCTCCCTCCCAAAGGACGGGCATCACGAGATAGCGCAGTCCGGTGAAGCACGGCACGATCACCATGCCCAAGGGCATTTGGTCTGAGGGCATGTTCGGCGAAATCGCCCCCTGCGTTTGCGAAATGGGTCCGTCCTTCACACGCGCGACAGTTGCCGTGCACTTCGTGCGCCCGTCTGCGAAAGAAAAAACGTAGCCACAGAAGTCTCCGTTGCCCGTCTTGAGGTCGGCGAGTTTCGCGCCACGGTCGTCGAAAACTTTGATGCCCACCTTGTAGAGTTCAACAAAACTCTTCACGACCTCGTGAAACGAGGGCCCCTCCAGCACGTCCCCCAACGAGAGCTGTCGCTGGAGCGCGGATGAACGCCGGGGCTCGGCGGCTGGCGCCGTCACAGTTCCACCTCCGGCGTCAGCGTCTCAACGGGGTAGCGGTCTGCCAGGGCTGTGCCACTGAGGTCCATCTGGGAAAAGACTTGGTCCAAAAATTCCGACTGGGTGAGTCCAGCGTTCCGCTGAAGGTCGCTTTTCGCGTCGATTCGGCGATAGGCGGCCTCCAAAACAGCATGGAGTGTCTCCATGACGCCTTCGCCGCGAATCGCAACGGCAGACAGGATGAGCTCCTTGCCTTTTCGACGCGTCTCCTCGATTTCAGCCGGCGTCCGTGCATCCGGCAAGTCGCACTTGTTGTACTGAATGACGATGGGGATGGCGGCGGGGTCGAGCGCGTTTTCGATGAGATTGTCGTGCAAGTTCCGCCAGTAGGCGTTGTTGTCCTCGGTGGCGCCGCGGCGGCTGTCGGCGATGAAAGCCACCGCATCGGCCTGCTGTAAAACCACCCGACGCGTCGCGTTGTGAATCACCTGCCCCGGCACAGTGAACAGCTTCACCTTGACCCGAAACCCCGTGCGACTCCGAAAGAACACCGGCAGAAGGTCAAAGAATAAAGTTCGGTCGTCGCTCGTCTCGATGGTGAGCAACCGCCCTTGCGCCTTGCCCCGAGTCCTTTGGTGGATGAATTGAAGATTCGTTGTTTTGCCGGACAAACCCGGGCCGTAGTAGACGATTTTGACGATGAGCTCGCGTTGGGCGTGATGGAGCTGCACGAAGCGTCTTCTTTCGCGGAAAAATCAACGTTATCAGCAGATGTCACACTAGACTTTACCGGATGTTCCGCATGGGGGGCGGCATCCCACCTCGTGGGTGTTGTTGGACGAGGTCGTGCAGGTTGGAAATACGGGGTTAGAATCGAACCCATGATGGAGGACGGGCGATGACGATGAAGCGGGTGGAACGACCTGCCGAGGAGAGCGCGGTTCCTGTGATGAACCCTTCGGGCTTGCCAAACGACTACAAGAAGGCGCTGAAGTTTGGCCCTGTCGGTTCTGACGAAGAGCTCAGCCAAGTGGCGCACTTGCGGTCGATTTCTGACCCCTGGCGCTCACGGAGCGAAACGCTTGAACAGTCCGTCGACGCCATGACCAAGCTGCGTCCCTTTGTGCGGGTGGCCAAGCTGGAGAATCAGCTTGTCGGCTACGTCACGATTGAGCGCGACGGACCTGTGCCCGGTGCCGCATACATGCGCAACATCGTGGTGAGGCCTGAGCTGCGCCGAAAAGGCATCGGCAACTTGCTCCTCAATCACGCGATTGAGACGGCAAAGGACATGTACCGAAAAACACTGGCGCTTCGCGTCGACCCCGCGAACGGACCTGCCGTGTCTTTCTACCGAAACAGTGGCTTTACGACAGTCGCCACGGTGGTGTCGAAGAAGTCTGGGAAGCTCAGGTTGCTGATGTCGCGAGAGTTGTAGTCGCCTCAACCGGCGCTTCTGGCAGATTCGACAAATGTTGAGCCGCCCAACGGCCCAAGCCGGCTTCGTTATCGAAACACGGCGCTGGCGGGAGCGCGCCCAGAAGCATCTTGCCGTAACGCCGGTTCCAAAGGCGTGCATCGAGTACTGCGACAATGCCCCGGTCGCTGCGCCGCCGAATCAGACGCCCAAACCCCTGTCGCAACGCAATCGCGGCCTGCGGCAGTTGATACTGTGAAAAAGGCTCTTCGCCGGCGTCGCGCAAAGCGTCGATGCGTGCCGCGACCAACGGGTCCGTCGGAGATGAAAACGGCAGTTTGTCCATCACGACCAACGAGAGGGCCTCTCCCGCAACGTCGACACCCTCCCAAAAGCTTTGCGACGCCAACAACACCGAGGGGCGTTCTCGAAACGCTTCGAGCAGCGCGGCTTTGGGCATCTCCCCCTGCAACAGCAACGGAAACGGCGATGCATCACGCAACAATGCGTGTACCGCGTGCATGTTGCGAAGCGACGTGAAGAGAATAAACGCGCGCCCGGAAGTCAGCTCGCAAAGCCAAGCGACCTGTTTCGCCACGGCCGCCACGAATTCGGGCGCGTTCGGTTCCGGCATTCTCCGCGGGACGAAAATTGCCGCTTGCTGTCGATAGTCAAACGGAGAATCCAGGGCCAATGTCCGCGCACCTTCGATGCCCAAGCGTCCGGTGAAGAAATCAAATCCCTCCCCCACGCGAAGCGTCGCGGACACGAACACCTGTGTGTCCACCTGCGCGTGCAACGTGTTTCGCAACGTGTCCGCCACTCCGATGGGCGCGGCGCGCAAGAAAACACCTGCCCCACGGGCTTCCGCCCAATACACGTGGTCCAGCGCGTCAGCGGTACTCAAAAAATCGAGGTGTGCCGACAGCTCGCGACCTCGCCTCGCCAACGTGGCCAATTCGACTTCATCTCGCCCTTCGACGAAGGCCGATACTGCCGACAACGCCGCACGCGTTTCGTCCATGTGCTTGGACCAAGGTTTCAGGTGCTGGGGCGTCAAACGAACTGCCGTCGAGCGTTCCAGACCCAGCGACTTGGAAGCCGCATTGAACAACGCGTCTCCCGCGCCGCGCAGCTTAAGGGCCAGGGCCGACAGCATGCCGGCACGTGCGTCGTCCTTCGGCAGCGTTTTCAGCGCGTCATCAACAAAATCCCCGAGGCGATAGGATGAGACGCCAAAGCCAAAATATTCGGTGACGACATCTTCGAGCGAATGCGCTTCGTCAAAAACGACAGCATCGTAGGGTGGCAGCACGCCCTCGCTCTCAGGCCTCGCTCGCAACGCCAAATCGGCAAAAAAGAGATGGTGGTTGACGACAAGGATTTGCGCGTCTTCGGCCGCCTTTCGTGCGCGCGTCACAAAACACGCCTCGTAGTGCCCACATTTGGGGCCAAGGCATGACTCCGCCGTTCGGGTCACGCGGTTCCACAGGGGGGCGTCCTCCGGCAATCTTGCCTCGGCACGGTCTCCCGTTTGCGTCTTCAAGGCCCAGGACTCGAGGTCGGTCCACACCTGAGCCTCGGCACGTGAGTTGAGCTCCGGTGCAACGCGAAAACTCTCGAAACGCTGCCAACAGAGATAGTTCGAACGACCCTTCAACAGGGCGGCGTGCACATCGAGACCACAAGACTTGCGCAAGAGCGGCAGGTCTTTCTGAAACACCTGGTCCTGAAGCGTCTTGGTCGCTGTGGCAATGAGCACCCGACGGCCCGATAGCGCTGCGGGAACGAGATAGGCCAGTGTCTTGCCCACACCTGTCCCGGCTTCAGCCACCAGCGTGCCGCGGGCCGCCAGCACCTTTTCCACGGCACGCGCGAGAGCAAGTTGTTCCGGACGAAACTCGTGATGGGGCAGCGTCTGGGACAAGAGCCCATTGGCGACGAACACGGCGTCTGCAGAAAGGCCTGGCACAGCCCACAACATACACGTTGGCTCGCCCGCATCGGCGTTCCCCTTGACTCACTGTGGCGGCTTCATTAACCAGAACCCCATGCGTCGTTCACGGTTGGGTCTCGGGGTCGCAGGACTTGTTGCGCTCAGTGCTTGCACGAGTTTGGAGTCCGCCACCGTTTCGACCACCGAGGTGGCTGCCGAAGGCGGCGATGCCATTGCCGTGATTCAAGCGACCTCCCTGGGCTGGACACTTTTCTTCCACCTCATCGACATCGTCCATTCGGACTTCGACAACACGGTGAACCGTCTTCTGGTTTCGGAAGCCAAGGCGATGGGCGCATCACGCATCGACATCAAAGATGCCTACACCACGCCGCGCGGCGGCTTTTGGGCCGTCTTTAATCCGCTCAACTGTGGACCCGTGCTGAACCTCACGTGCTTTCCGTACACGGAAGTCACCGCCATCGCCGTCAAGTGAGCCAACGCATGCGGGGAAGGGCCGTGATGTTCGGCCTGCTCGCGTGCTTTGTCGGATGTCGTTTCGGTGATTCTTCGGCGGAGCCGCTCAGTTTGGAAAAGCTCCGCGTCACTCTCGCACAACGCGAGGCCAAACTCGGCGGCTTCGAAGCGGCATTCGCTTCGACGCCGGTGGACCCCCTGGAACAACAACGCGCTTGGCGCGTCGCCTTTCGTCAGCCGGCTGCACTTCGCGTTGACGCGTTTTCTCCCGATAAAGCCGTGCACGTTTACGATGGCGAAAGTTATTGGGTGTCGCGCGGTGAAGAGCCCCTTCGCGTGAACACAGTGCCAGATGACGCAGCAGAGCGAGCAGGGTTCTTGGCGGAGACCTTTCGACCGTTTTTGCCAGAAGGGTTTCGAACCCCCTTGTTTCCCACCCGTGGCACACGCGCCAAGCGAATCGCGCACCCCAAAGGCCCGGTGGCGGTCGCCATCACGACTGAGATCGCTCAAGACTCGGCCGCGCCTCTGCGTGTCACGACGCTGTTGCGCTGGCCGTCGGGTGACTTTCTTGAAACCCGCTGGGAGGGCAGCGACGGACGTGTCGAAGTCACGATGCTCCAAGAACACTGCTCAACACAGGCGATTTGCCTTCCCACCCTGCTGGCGCATTCGCGCGACGGCACGCGGACCTCTGAGACCAAAGCGGAACAACTTCAGATGGGGCGCCCGCCTGAAAGCGTGTTCGACTCGGCTGCGACGGGCGCCAACAACTCACGCCGATAGCTTGCCCAAATCCAGACGCCCGCAAGCAGCGACATGTACGGCACCATGAACGTGATGAACACCGACGTCTGTTCAAACGTTCCCACCATGGGGAAAGCCACCAACGCAAATACAATCGGGAGATGCTTGGATATTTTGGAACCCCACACAAGCCATGCTGCGGGCGCCAACAAGAGGATGTAGCTGTAGTTCTTGAAGCGTGGCGCCACCAGCGCGTACACGGCACAAGCGAAAAGAACGAGCACTCGCCTGTCGGGAATACCCACACGACGACGGTGGATGACACCGACACGGGCACTCATCGCCACAACGACCAGCGCAACGACCCCATAGACCCAGCGCCCAATGGCCACCGGGCGATTCATGAACCATGCCGTGAGTTTGTCGGCGACGTCCTGAACGAACGCCAACATCGATGGATTGATAAAACCCCGTTCGTCAATCGACGAGGCCTGCTGGAAAAACGCCCAAAGGCCCTCTGGGTACAAAAGCGCATTCAGCGAAAACACCGCTGCGAATGCCGCCACAGCGCCTGCAAATGCCCCCCAGTGTGGCCGCTCAAAAGCGGTCAGCAAAAGCACCAGGAAAAAAACCGGCAGCAGTTTGAATTGAGCGGCCAACACAACGAGGACAGAAAACTTTACCCAACGGCCTTCGACGAGCGCCTCAAAGCCTGCCCAGAGCATGAGTTGTTCGAAAGTCGAAACATTGCCGGTGGCGAAGTCCGTCAACAGCGTTGAGCCGAATGCGAGCAAAAAGAACGCGATGGTGGCGACATCCCACCGCAACGACACAAAGACGCGCGACCAGATTCGAAACAGCATGGCGAGCGCCAACACTTTGAGACCCAACCAAACGTGCATTGCGGGCAGCAGCGACAGCTTGCGGAAGACTGCGAACGCATGCAGCGTGAGTGGCGGATAGACGAACGGTAAGTTCACGAAATGCGACGAGACGCTCAGTCTTGCATTCGCGTCATAGGGGTCGAGCCCGGCCAAGAAGGCACCCGCGGCGTCGTAGTAGACGCGAAAGTCCCACTGGTACTCCAACGGCCGGATGAAGATCCGCGCCACCAGGCCAGCGGCGACCAAAGTCGCCAAGCCCGCAGGCACGCGTGAGGACAACGCCTTCCACATGCGGTGGCACTCTACTCGTCTTCGGAGACCGAAAGCGCCCGCGAAAGAACGAGTGCTGTGAACTGCACGAGCGGAATCACCCGGGAGTAATTCATTCGCGTAGGCCCAATGACACCGACCGTACCCAATGTTTTCTCACCCACCCCATAGGGCGAAGCGATAACGCTCACGTCACCCGACGACGAAAAGTCACTCTCGGTCCCAATGAAAATCTGCATGGCCCGGGCGCGCTGCACGCGGTCCAAAAGGGCCAGAAGCTTGTTCTTTTCTTCCAACGCGCGAAAAAGCGCTTTCATGCGATCGACGTCGGCAAACTCCGGCGCGTCGAGAAAACTGCCTGTGCCTTCGATGAGAACGCGTTCCCCTGTGGGAATCTGGGTGGCCGCAAACCCTAACTTGAGCGCTTTCTGCGCCAACGCATCGTATTGGGCTCGCTCTTCTTCCATCTTTTGCTGAATACGTGCTTTGGCACCGTCAAAGGGCACCTCCGCAAGCAACTCGGTCAAGTAGTTGCTCGCACGAATCAGGTCTTCCGATGTGATGGGAAAGTCGACCGTGATGGGCTTGTTGTGCACCTGTCCTCGGTCATCGACCAAGACAGCCAGGACACGATTCTCTCTCAAGCGAACAAACTCAATTCGGCGAAACAACCCACCGCTCGCGTTCGGCGCGACCACGACACCCGCGTGACGTGTCAAAAAGTGCAGCACCCGCGAGGCCTCTTGCAGGGTCTGTTCAACAACGCTGTCTGTCGAAATGTTTTGTTCGATGAGTTCGCGGTC
This sequence comes from Myxococcaceae bacterium, assembly GCA_046155985.1. GTDB lineage: Bacteria > Myxococcota > Myxococcia > Myxococcales > Myxococcaceae > JBJXGM01. The sequence goes on from JBJXGM010000082.1 coordinate 26,411, forward strand.
TCTCGGCGGCGGCTCTTTCAAACGAATCAGCGTATCGACGTAAAAACGGTAGGCCTGGTCCGTCGGCACGCGCCCGGCTGAGGTGTGCGGTTTGTCGAGAAAGCCCAGCGCTTCGAGGTCGCTCATGACGTTCCGAAGCGTCGCTGGCGACACGTCGAACTCGGCGCTGCGTGCCAGTTGTGCGCTGCCCACCGGCTCACCGGTGTCGATGTAGGCATTCACAATGGAGCGAAGAACTTCTCGCTCGCGATCTCCAAGTTCGTCTGTCATGGCGACAAGCAGGGAGGTTAGACGCCTCTTGAAACAGCAGCAATGCCTTAGGGCCCTGGTCGAAATAGCGTGCGCAGGGATAAGTGCCGAGGTGCCCGCCTGGCGAGACGCGAGGAGGGAGCATGCCCGTCGGCATGTAACCGACGAGCAACAAAGCCAGGCGGGATAGATCGGCGCTCAGGATGCGCAGGCTATTTCGACCAGGGCCCTTAAGCGCGTGCTGCGGCCCCCAATAGCCGCGCCAGACGAGAAAGCTGAACCCGATGTTCGAGTGCGACGAGATGGCCACCGACTTGGTCCAGGGTCGCATGCCCAGGGGTCCAAATGGGGAGAGGCATGTGAAAATGAGGCGCTTGTAGCACTGACTTTTCAATGCCCTCAAACATGAAACTGTTGTGGACGTAGCCCATTCCCGACTGAATGTTTTGGGGACTCGACGTCGGGTGCGCACCCCAAGGCAGTGTCGACAGCGCAAAGCCCACTGCCGGCCAGGTGTTCACCGCGACCGTTCCATACCGAAGCGCTCGCAAGGCACTTTCATATCGACCCTGCCGGGCGCACTCTTTGGCGACGCGTTCGTGAATCATCACGCCGCACGACAGGTTGCCCCACACGCGCGTGTTGACGAAGGCAACCGCCGCCTCCAGAAACGCCGAAGCCCCGTTGGCGGAAAGAGCGACCTCCGACAGCACGCCACACCAAGGCTCGTCACTAAAGACTGAAGCGTTGTCGTCGGGTGACAGGTGCGTCACAAACGCAAAGGGCAGCTCACCCTCATGGGCATGGCCAAAGATTCGCGTGCGCCCCACGCCGCCGGTATGCGCGCGAAAGGACTCTTTGCCCCCGGGGTACCAAGCCCGCCGGACGGTCGCGCGAGAGAGGTGCTCCGCGACGAGCTCGAGAAAGTGTTCTCTGGCCTCCCAACGCTGCGACGTCACCAAAAGCTTTGCGGCGTTGCAGTTGTAACCTGCGTTGAATGTGAGCATCCCCGCAACACTTGCCGCGAGTTGTGCGAGTTCGCGGGTGTTGTACGGCCCAGGCACAACGATGAGCGGTGTGACACAACCCAACTCGGCACTGACTTTCTTTTGCAGAAGCGGGGTTCCTTCCCGCTTGCGTGTCTCACGCAGCGCGCCGGGAGAACCCCAGACCATCGCGTCGTACGTCTTGGCGGAGCCTGTGATGTGCACCGCATGAACCGCGGGGTTTTGAACCAAGCGCTCTCCAACATCAGCGCCGCCGTACACAAAGGCGAGAAACCCCGCATCGACCAAGGGTCGAAACGCCTCCTCCAGAAAAGGCCCCAAATAGGCGTTGACGGGATTGAGCTTGAGAACTGCAACACCCCCCTCAACAAACAAGGCGTGAAGCAAATCCAACGGGGGAATTGAATTGATGTTCCCCGCGCCCAAGACCGCCCACACTTGGCCTGCGTGAGGCTTCTTGTAGAAACGTGCGCGGTCTGCTTCCAGACGCTCTTTGCTCACGTCCGGCAAGAAATGAACCTCGCCACGGTGCCGCGGAATTTCGAGCCGGTCCATGAAATCCAGCGGCGCCAATGAAACGCGCAGCCGCCCATCCGGCAGACGACCCACCGCGTCCCGCGGCAGAACGGTGTTTCCTTTCCGAACAATCTGCCCCAGCGTTTGCTCCAGGTGTCGAAGCGCACGCAAGGTGATAACCGGTCCGGAAATCCATTCTTCACCGGCCAACGGGCTTTCGAACTCAATGCCTTTGGCATTGCACGCCGCACGAACACTCGCGGGCGCTACCTCAAAGAAGCGCTCTCGCACTTCACTGACCAACCGCGCTTTTTCGCGCACAGGCAATTGCGCAAAGGCGTGGGCCTGCCGTGCAACGCGCGAGACGGCGGCGTCAACGTCTTCTGGGCGCGTCGGTGGCGGCGACGTCGGAGCCAACATGTCCTTAGCCTGCCTAGCCTTGGGGACCGAAGTCGAGTCCCATCCCTAGGCTTGCCGAGATGCCTCGAGCCAGGCCCACGGAAGCCTCGGGGAAATACACTGTCCCACCTTGGACAAAGACGAAAAATGCCGGACCGAAGCGCATTCGAAAGTCTGCCGACAACACCCAGCGGGGCGCCTGCCCAACGCCCATCGCCAAAACACGCAAGGTGACAAGTCCATGGTCTTTGGCAAAGCCCACGCTCAACGCCATGTCGGCGTCGAATCGCCCAAACTCGAAGTACTCCGCGGCAAGGGAGGTCTCGAACGAAGCATTTCCAGAGAAGAATCCGACGCGTCTCCACACGAATTCGCCATGAAACGAAAACGCCGTCGGCAACGCCTCCAGTGCGTGGGGCGCGCGCGTGAGGCCAATGCCTGAAAAACGGGCCAACTCATAACCCGGCCCAAAGAAACCAGTTCGGTAGCGCCCGCCCTGACGGCGAACTTCGAAGCGTCCGCGAACCTGATAGCCGTCTGGCTCTCCCAAGGCCTGCAGCCCTATCAAGCCACCCCAGGCCGGCTGCGGCTCCACGCGAAGCCCCGCGCCTCCCACAATTTGGAAGCGAAATTTGTCGTTTCGCACGAGTCCAAAGCGCACGTCGAAATGCGTCACGGAAAGTGAAGGGCTCACGCCTCCCGCACGCCCAAAGTCATGCGCAAACGACGCCGCCACTTCGATACCCTGCCGCGTGTGCTTGGGCATGCCCATCGCGTAGGGAATGTCCAAGCCAAGCTCGGCGGCAAACAACCGAAGCCCGAGCACGTCACTCGCCATGACTTCCGCCGAAAACGCATCGAGTTTTGCCGCCAAATACGCACCCGCGGGGTGGTAGTCGGGAGACCATTGATTCGAATAACGGTGAATGACGTGTCCGTGGCCAAGCGTCACCGCACCCAACGCACCCGCACGAAGCCGCAGTCCCTGTTCCGGCTTGCCCAAGCGCAGCGACTCGAGAATCTGGCCGAAGTCTGACAGCTCATCCCAGTCACGGGCGCGAATCAGCGGGTTGCCTGGCGTTCCAGCGCGCCCGTCTCGCGCGAGCACCATGAAACGCAGGGCCGCGCCAATCTCCAGGCGTTGATAGCCATCAAAGTGAAATCCCAAGTAAGGGTGCGCAACCGCGTACAGGTCAATGTCGCCCCCCGTGACGGGCGCCGGCAGGCCCAGGACGCCGGCCTCCAACCCACCCCTGGCGAAGAACGTGGGAAACGTTTCTTGAGCTGGGGCTGCGGAAAGAATCAGTCCGAGGCAGGCGGCAAAAACCATGCGGGCGCGTACATTGGCCCGAGTGGGGTCGGCAGAGCAACTCCTCCGCCACGAACGGGCGCTTAGAGCGCCGCTGGGGACAACACGAGAATCAGAACACCGCCCTGGTGAGCCCCCGCCTGCAAGAACACAGAACCTTCGCGGCCCAACTCATAGACGGTTTCCAACGGCGGAAGCGCTACCCGAACAGAGGCAGTCGCTCCTTCAACTTTGTCGAGAACCAAGCTGGCTTTCTTTCCGTTGGGAAGCGCCACAACGTGCGGCGGCGTGCTCCGCACAAGCACCGTCTCCTCGGACAAGCGCCGGTATCCGCTGTAATGAATGCCGCTTTGGGCGAACTTCTTCTTCATCGAGGCCAGCATCGGCGGCTCGACGACATCGTTGGCGTTGGAAGCGTGCACGACTTCGACCTTCACCTTGACGGTGGGTGCGTCAGCCCAAGCAAGCGCTGACGACAACATCCCCACAGCGAGGCTCAACACACCCCATCGCGTTTGGGTTCTCAAAGTTCTCCCCCTGTGGGTCGGTCCGACAATGGACGAGGCGCCGGAACGCGCGCCGCATCTTCGTCGGATTCATCACCCCAGTCTTCTGAATTGGACGACGGCACGGCCTGCGCATCTTCGTGGTCGACCAGCCAGATAATCGCATCTCCCGTCTCGGCGTTTTCCATGACGACAGGCGCAACATGGGCGCGCGAATCGACCGTCACCTCGCGAACGGCAATGCGCGGTGCGCCGTAGCCCACAGGCAATGACATCCGCTGAACCCAGGGCACACCCACCGTGAGCAAAAGCGCCGCGGTCGCCGCCACAGCCACGCCACCCATCCACAGAACCCGCTGATGCGTCCACCGCTCAGACACCTCCAGCTGCAGACGCTCCCAAAAGGGCAAGGGCTCTGGCGTCACGCGCGCCATCACACGCTGCGCGAATCCGTTCCAGTCGACTTCGTCCGCTTGCGTCTCAAGCCCAAGTCTCAAAAGCCCCGAAGTGGCGCGCAAATCGGCAACCCTGTGCGTGCATGTCGCACAATGGGCAAGGTGCCTCTCAAGCTCACCTCGCTCACGAAGCGATAGCTCCCCGTCCACGTAAGGAGAAAGGTTCTTCCAAAATTGTCGACAGGCAGGATTCGTTTCCATTTCCAAACGGTTGACGAGCAAAAAATGAAAGTATTCAGTCGCCGCGCGAGTCTCCCAAGTCCATGTATTCGCTCAGAATCTTCTGCAGCTTGGCCCGGGCATGAAAGAGCCGTGACATCACGGTCCCTTTCGGAATCTTCAGCGTTTCCGCCAAGTCCTCGTAAGACATTCCTTCGAGTTCGCGCAGCAGCAAAATCGCCCGGTGCTTCTCGGGCACCTGTGCCAGGGCTTCTTCGATTTTTTCGGCCAGCTCGCGGCGCAGCACACTTTTTTGGGGATTGGTCCCCAGGCGTGTTCCCAAAACGCCGACAGCCGCGTTGGCGTATTCGCTTTGAGTCGTTTCGTCGAAAGCCTCGGCATCGCCGCCCGCGGCTTGACGGCGCCGCATGCTGTCGATGCACAGGTTGGACGTGATGCGGTAGAGCCACGTGTAGAAGCTCGAATCACCCTTGAAGTGCCGCAGGTACTTGAACACCTTCACAAAGGCTTCTTGTGAAATGTCGAGCGCCTCTTGCCGGTCTTTCACCATGCCCAAGGCAACGGCATAAACCTTTCGTTGATAGCGCTCGACAAGTTGTCGAAACGCGCGCGAGTCGCCCGTCTGGGCCCGCTGGACGAGAGTGAGGTCGTCGGTTGCCAAGGACGTGCACTCTACTGCTTCAAATCCACTCTCGCGGAGATTTCAGCGCGTCCAGCAGCTCGGCTTCCGGCGTTCCGAGAGGGGGAACAAAGTCATACGGCCACTGAACGCTGGGCGGAAGGGACATCAGGATGGACTCGACACGACCCTGGGTCTCTAAGCCGAACAACGTGCCCCGGTCGTAGACCAAATTGAACTCCACATAGCGGCCGCGGCGGACTTCTTGCCAAGTCCGCTGCGGGGCCTCAAAGGGCGTACCCTTCCGTCGGGCCACCACAGGCAAATACGCCGGCAGAAAAGCGCGGCCGCAGCTTTCGACGAAGGCGAGTTCAGCCAAGAGGTCGCCCCCCATGTCCTCGAAAAACACGCCGCCGATGCCGCGTGCCTCGCCACGATGTTTGAGAAAAAAGTAGGCATCACAGGCGCGCTTGAAACGTGCGTAAGCGCCAGACTGATACGCCTCGCACGTGGACTGAAGCGCGCGATGGAAATGGGCTGCGTCTTCCTCAAACAAATAGTAGGGCGTGAGGTCCATCCCCCCGCCGAACCACGCTTTGTCGCCTTGCTCGATGCAACGAAAATTGGCGTGAACAGTGGGGACGTACGGGTTCTCGGGGTGCAAGACGAGTGAAATTCCCGTCGCGAAAAACGTGCGCCCAGAACCCGGCAATTTCTTCGCGAAGGCATCGCTCAACTCGCCATGGACTTTCGACACGTTGACGCCGCCCTTTTCAAACACCGCACCGTTGGAAATCACGCGCGTGCGGCCACCGCCCCCGCCTGGCCTTTGCCACACGTCTTCGCGAAAGCGCGCGCGTCCGTCCTCGCGCTCCAACGCCGTGCAGATGTCGTCTTGGAGCGTGTCGACAAAGCGGGACATCCGCTCGCGAATTTCGGCGTTCGGCGTCATTTGCTTTTGGGAACGGCTGGCGCCGACAAAGTCACCGCCAATCGGTTTTCTGCCGCGTTGTCGGCGGCGTCTCGCGCTTCCAGCACCGCTCGGTAGCTTGCGCCGGTCTCGAAAGAAAAACTGCCTCCGCAAGCGTCATGTCCCAATTCTGCTTGGCCGCCAGAAACAGGAACAAAGTACGCTTGGACGTCTCGACCCCGCGGGAGTCGTCTCATTTCCACCACCAAATAAGCCGGGGCATCGTCGACCAGCGGGCTTCGCAGCTTGACCACTTGCGTGACGGCGTCGCCGTCTTTGTCGTAGCGACCTTCCACTGCCGTGGGCAAGTCTGACCATGTCGGCAGGCTGAGGTCTTCACCCTTGCCCGTCAGCCAGGTCGCCTCGCCACTTCCAGGGGCGCCATTCAGCAGTCGGGCGCGAGGGAGCGCACGTTCCCACTCCAACGTGTACGTGCGCCGCGGCTTCAATGGTCGCGCAGGAATCAGCTTCACAGCCGCGCGTTTCTGGCTGCTGACCCAGCCGGGTTGGACACGCACCAAGACTTCGTCGTCGTTGGACTTGAGCACCAGCCGCTTCCCTGCGAGCGCCACCACACGCGTCTGTTCTCGACCGACGCCTTCGAGAATGAACCGCGTGTTCGTCGGCAGCACCCCGCCCGGCGCCGGAAACAGAAGAAGCCCGTTGCTCTCACACTTGGCGAATGCGGCGTCGCCAAACAAAGCCACCAGAATGCCGAGACAGAGTCGCAGATTCACAAGAGGTCAGAGGGCAGAGCGGGTGGATTATTCAGTGGACGGGGGCATCGGCATCGGGAAGCTCGATGGGGCCAAATTTTGACTCGAATTTCCCAAGGTTGTCTTGCATGGCCGCCAAAAGCCGCTTCATGTGCTTGGGATTGGTAATGACCCGTGACAGCACCTTGGCTTTGGGCTCTTGGGGCTGCACATAGATGAAGTCGAGTGTGAACTCGGTTTCGGTATGGTTCACAAGCGCCATATTGACGTATTGGCCATTCGCAACAGACTCGTCCAGTTGGATTTGGAGCTGCACATTGGACGCGGGCACTTTGGGGTCGCTCATGATGGCGTTCCATAGCAACGTGAGCGGGTGCACACAAACGTGCTGACGCGCCCAAGCACCGCCAGCGCTCGTTTCGGGACGGATGGCCAGGCCTGTCTCTTGCTGCACGGCTTCACGGGAACACCCTGGGACCTTTTGCCGTTGGCCGTTGCACTGGAGCAGCGAGGCTTTTCCGGCAGCGTGCCCTGCCTCCCGGGCCACGGCGAAGATGGAGAAGCGATGGCCAGCGTTGGGGCCGACGATTGGCTGCGGGCGTCTGAGGAGGCGTTGTTTGCTGAGTTTGAACGAACCCAGCGCCCCGTCCACGTTGCGGGCTTCTCGATGGGGGGGCTGCTGGCGGTCGGGCTTGCAGCACGGTGGCCATCTCATGTGGCGTCGTTGGCGCTACTTGCACCCGCGGCACGCCTTTTGGGCCAAATCAGTCGCGCTGCACGTTTTTTGCGGAAAACACCCTTGATGGATTGGGTGCAGCCCTACATCCCCAAAGATGGCTCCGACATCGAAGACCCGGCGGCACGCGCGATTGTGCCGCGACCGACTTCGTTTCCCTCGGCACGCTTGCGCGACTTATTTTGGCTGCAGGACTTCGCCCACCAACACGCGCCCCGCGTAAAAGCACGCGTCCTGTTGGTCCTTGCGCGCCATGACCATGTGGTCAATGCCAGAGCAGCAAAGGGATTGGTCGCGCGCATCCCAAGACCGGACACCGCGACGTTGTTGTTGGAGCGCGGGTTTCACGGACTGGCCAGAGACTTTGCGGGTGACGTCTTGGCTGGTGCAGTCGGGGACTTTTTTCGCGGCGCGCTACCTTCTTCGACGCGTCAGGAGTAAATGGGCCTGCACCACCCGCTGTGCACAGGAGTCATGCGAATGGAAACCACCGCTGGCGCAGTCGACACGTCGTCTCGAAAGCTTCACATTGGGCTGTGGGTTGCCCAAGGGCTGTTGGCGCTGGCGTTCTTGGGGTCCGGCTTCATGAAAGTCATGACGCCATTTGCCGAGCTGATTCAAAACCCGATGATGGGTTGGGCCACTCAGGTCGGTCCGAACGTTGTCAAACTTGCAGGCACTTCTGAGATTTTCGGCGCCTTAGGTCTCATTCTTCCAGGGCTGACTCGCAAATCACCCAAGCTGACGACATGGGCCGCGCTGGGACTGCTCACCATCATGGTTCTGGCCGCGGGTCTGCACTTGAGCCGCGGTGAGTCGCCGCTTCCTAACGTCATCTTGGGTGGGCTTGCCGCGTTTGTGGCGTGGGGCCGCTCGATGAAAGTCCCGCTTCTGGGACGCCGCTAGCCTTTCGCAGTGATGCCTGCGCGAGCCCCCTACGTCTTGGCCATCGACCAAGGCACGACGGGTACGCACGTGCTCGTCTTCGACGGACGCTTGCGTCTTCGCGGCAAGGCGTACCAAGAGTTTCGCCAGCATTTTCCCAAACCAGGTTGGGTGGAACACCGGCTCGATGAAATTTGGTCGAGCGTGGAGACCTGCATTGGCCGTGCATTGCGTGATGCGGGCATCCGCGGTGCCCAGGTTTCGGCTATCGGCATCACGAATCAACGCGAAACCGTCGGACTTTGGGAGCGCTCTCCTCGGGCACGCGCCCGAGCGCCGGCCCTGGCTCCTGCAATCGTCTGGCAGGACCGGCGAACGGCGGACACTTGCGCGGCGCTCAAAGCGCAGGGCCTAGAGCCTTGGGTCCGGGAACACACAGGCTTGGTGCTCGACCCATATTTTTCAGGCACCAAGCTGTCTTGGCTTCTCGAACACGTTCCAGGGGCGAGGACGCGCGCTGAAAGCGGTGACGTCTGCGCCGGCACCATCGATACGTACCTCGTCTACCGACTTACAGCCGGCCAGGCGCATGTCACTGACCCGTCAAACGCCAGTCGCACATTGCTCTTTGGACTCAAGTCGCTGCGATGGGAGCCAGCGTTGATGGAGAAGTTCGGCGTGCCGCCGGCGTTACTGCCGTCAGTGAGAAGTTCCGCCGAGGTTTACGGCACGACACGGGGGTTGCGCGTGTTGCCGGACGGTGTTCCCGTCTCGGGTATGGCCGGTGACCAGCAGGCTGCGCTCTTCGGCCAAGCCTGTTTTTCCCCCGGGGATGCGAAATGCACCTATGGCACCGGCGCATTCTTGCTGATGAATGTGGGCGACACGCCTGTTCCTTCCACGCACGGGCTGCTCACGACAGTCGCCTGGCAAATCGGTGGCCGCACGACGTACGCGCTCGAAGGCAGCGCTTTCATCGCCGGCGCCGCGGTGCAGTGGCTGCGCGATGGGCTTGGGCTGATTTCACGTTCGTCCGACATTGAGACACTCGCCCGCAAGGTCAAAAGTTCCGAAGGCGTCGTGTTTGTCCCTGCGCTTTCGGGTTTGGGGGCGCCGCACTGGAAACCCGAGGCCCGTGGCCTTTTGTGGGGAATGGACCGAGGCACGACGAAGGCCCACGTCGCGCGCGCTGTCTTGGAAGGGGTCGCGTTGACGGTTTACGAACTCGCCGACGCGATGCGAAAAGAGAGCGGACGCGACATTGGGACGTTTCGCGTCGACGGTGGTGCCTCGGCCAATGCGCTGCTGATGCAGTTTCAAGCCGACCTGCTCGACGTGCCGGTTGTTCGACCTGCGCAGCTCGACTCCACCGCAGTGGGGGCTGCCTTGCTTGCCGGACTTGGCGCCGGAATTTGGGCCGGCGTTGATGCACTTCCTGTCGCTTCGCGCCGTCCGACGGTGTTTCGGCCCAAGATGGCCGCACCCGAGCGCGACCGACACCTTGCGCTCTGGCGTCGGGCCGTCGAACGCGCTTAAACATTGCCCACCATGGCCTACGACAAGACGCTGCTCTCTCCTGCCCACCTCAACGCTTTTCTCGTGGCACACCCCACCTGGAAGAAAGACGGTGAGGCCATCGTCCGGACCTACGAGGCGGCAACCTTCTTAGAGGGAATCGCGTTCGTTCAGCGTGTCGCCCAAGCGGCCGAAGAAGCGAACCACCATCCGGACATCGATATTCGCTATCGCAAAGTTAGACTCTTGCTCACCACGCATGACGCCGGCGGCCTGACGTCGCGCGATATTGCGCTGGCGGAGCGGGCGGATAAGTTGTTTGGCGTGCGGTAACGCTATCGGGACTCAGTCGAGACGGAAGGCGTGCTTGAGTCGTCTACGCCGTTCTTTTTTCTTCTTGTGAGGGTCGATGTACTCGAGCACCTTCCCAGAACCCATGGCCTGTTTGACTTCGGCTTCCCAGGGATAATTGTCGCGAATAAAGCCGAACCCTTCTTGCCCAAATCGGCCTGAATAGGCTTCTTGCAGCACGGCAGAGTGCTCACTTGGGTTTTTCGCCTGGTAAATGCGCGCGAGTGGGCGTCCTTCCTTAATTGCCCTTCGATGACTTTCTTCGAGTGCCGCTCGCGTGGCGGCATCCAATAGGCGCACTCGAGCATAGTGGTCGAGCTCGTGGTCCAGGCCGTGGTTGAGCCCTTCGACGTCCTCGACCGGGATGAAAATGAAATCGCGATCCCGTTTCGGCGCGTACAAGCCGTACGCGTTTTGTGTGGTTTCGTCCTCTTCGATGGCTTGCTCGGCTGCCTGCGGCATCGAGCTCCAGTGCTTCCCTGGCGGCAGCATCACGACGGTGAGCGGGTGAGGCTGCTCATTGCGTTTCGCAAGTGTCGCCAGCGCTCCGCCCAGGACGCGGTGCATCTTTACCGGAACATGCTGATCGAGATGGGGCGGACCAAAGATCGACAGCGAGGGCCCTAGACTTCGGTCACGATATCCCATCGCGGTCAGATCGTCGCGAGTAATGGGCGTTTTGTCGGCGTGCGGGCTTCCGAGCGGGGGATTCTTGGCCAGGACGCTGTGGCGGAAGAGCAGCTCCGAGGCTGGCTCGAGAGCAAGAGTGTTCCCCTTGAGCACGATGGCAACGCGCCCCTTCGGCACGCCGAGCAGCGCCGAATGGCCATCTTGGCAAAGCCAGCGGGGTGGCTCACCGTCGTTCGTCTCTCGATAGAGTTGACGCTTGGACGAGAGGTCATGCTCCAAGCCGTTCTCGTCGATGTAAACAGCGCGAGCGAGGTCCACCTTCCGTGCAGGATTGGCTTCTAGAAAGTTGATGGACTCGCAATCGAAGAAGACCTCCAAGTGGATCGTCTTGCCCTCCCACAGGTCGTTCGCAGCATAGGTCAGACCGTAGAAGAGCTGCTGGCCAGACCAAGTCGTCGGAGCTGGGCGTTGCTCCGCCTCGGCAGGCATGACCGGCACGCCATCGAGACCCAGGTCTGCGAACTGATAGGGCGCAGCAAAGCCCTTGAGCTGACGTGGCGCGTAAGCATACGCGTGCGGCTCGATTTTGAGCCTGCCGTCGGCCACCGTCACGGAAATACCGTCCTGCGGAATGGCGATACGTCTGGTCTTATCTCCACGTATCAAAAAAGGGGGCGCCTTCTTCCCCGTTACCTGTTGATAGTCAGCAGCGCACGATGACAGCGGGGTAATGCTGCCGTCACGGTTGTGAACCTCTCCGGTTGCTAGGTTGATTGAGCTCGCTTCCTCCCGCAGAAGGTCAATCGCGGCTTCGTCGAACCAGATGGGGAGGGTAAAGGGACGGCCTTCCCAAGAACCACTCGCGCGATAGGCGATGCCGGTCGTGAGGTCGAAGGTAGACCAAACCATTGGCCGTGAGACGGCCGGCATGGCGGGTGCCACGGCCCGAGTCGGCAGTGGTTCCCAAGTCGAAGCATCCACCGACGGAAGGGCCCCTCGCAGAAACACTTTGCAGGGCTCGCAGTTGATGCCGTCTTTGATGATGAGGTTCAGCTCGGTCGTCGGGATTCCGACGCGGTTCTGGGAGGCGCGCAGAAGCCAGCCAGGTGCGTCCACGTCCCGCGACGCCCTCCGGTAGCCAATCGCGGCGTCGAACACCGGACTTCGCGTACGGTCAGCCCGGATGAACTCACCGCGCCGGAAGTCGAGTGATGCGTTGTCCGCGCGCAGCTTCGCGACCACCTCGGGAGCAAGGCGCACGACGAATCGATAGGGTTGTTTTGCCCAAAACCCCCGGACCTCGTAGTCGACATCGCTGCTCAGTTCGGAGGGGTGCAACGTGCCGGCCACGACCGTTGGGCGGAGCAACTTGGATTCCGGCGCCGCACCCGCTGAAGCCGTTGGCAAGGTCGCGGGAGAATCAGGCCCTAAAGGAGCAGTCGACATCGTTGCCTACATTGTCGGACTTTGGACTACAGCAGTTTCTTGTCAGCTGACGTTTGAAAGGAGGCTACCTTGGGTGCTCATAAGGGCTTGGAATTCATTAGCAATGCCGAGATCTTCGGACAGGAGTCTCATGGAGAGTCGACGAGAGCATCGGCGCGTTCTCCATAAGAATTCGCCCGCTGTCTGAAGAGCAGCGCGAAACTACAGGCGGTTTACATCCGGCTTCGGAACCTGCCCCGAAGAAACCCCGCGAACAAGTTCCGGAACGTGCTGTCCTGCCCAAGGCGATTGTATTGCGACGGCTGGTGCTACACGCACCGAAGAGGGCGCGCTCGGCTTGGCACCCGCAGTCGTCGGCGCCCTTTCATTTGTGGCGGGCTTCAGCTTTGGCGAGGCAGCCGCTTCCGGCACACGTTCCGGAACGTGCTGTCCTGCCTCCGCAGCGCGACTCATTTTGGCGCCTACCGGGCCTCTCGCCTCGCCCGCTCTTCCCCTCGCCTCGGCCATGAAGGCTTCGCCATAGAGTCGCTTGGCCTCCAGTTGGTTGTGCCGCCGGCAGAGAAGCCGGATGCCGTCGACGGAGTGTTCTCGCATTCGTGCGAAGCCTTGGATGTGGTCGAATTCAAGGTGCCGCGTCTCGTCGCAGCGATGGCCGTCGCGGCTTTGGAAAGTGCAGCGGCCTTCGTCTCTTTGGTAGACGGCAGGGCGAATGGCCGCAGGGATGTGCCTTTCCGCCCCTCTCGCCGTGGGCAACGCCTCTTTGCGCGGGGAAGCCACCAAAGCGAAACGCCGCTTCTTCACGTCGACAAGAAGCGCGTCCAGCGCCTTCTCCATGACAGAGGCGACATCGTCGGCACCCAAGAGGGCTTGTGCCTCACGAAGCTTGTCTCGAAGACTTCTGGGCGCCGTGAATTGCACTTTGAAGGCGTCTTCTGAAGAAGGCGCGACGGTTGCTTGCGACGGGCGCGGCAACGTGGGTGCAGTCTGAGGCGGAGAGGTCGGCGACGGTGCTACTTCAACGGCAACAAACGAAGCGGCGGGCAGCGCCGGCGCTTCAGGCACGTCCGGTGCGGGTGCCGTGACGGCGGCACGTGCAAGCTGCCGCGCAGGCAGTTTTCGAATGACGTCGGGCACAGGGGGTTGAGGGGCCAAGCGGGCCACCAATTCTTCAACCTCTCGTTTGGAAAGCCCTTGGGCCTCCGCCAGAAGCATTTCACAGTTGGCTTCGCTGAAGTGTGGGGCCAAAAGCCGCGCCGCCGTCAGGTGAATGCTGCCTTTGCGCAGGGCCTCCAGCACCAAGGGAAGCCTTCGACACAGGCGGGCCACTTGAATGCGGGCAAACGCTTCGTCTTCCGACAGTCGAAATTCGCCAACACAGTAGGCAAACAGCGACGGGTAGGCCTTCTGTAAGTACAGCCTTCTCGCATCGACTTCGCCCAACAAGGCAAGGACGTCCGCCAACAGGACACGGGACTCCGCCAAGACGCCCTGCAGTCTCGAAAGCAGGACGTCGTCGGACAAGATTTCGATTCCTCTCTGAGCCAGCATACGCATCTCCATAACACCTGAGTCTGACACTCCCATATTCACAAGTCGTACATGCAAGTGCGGGGCCGGAACGAAACCTCAGGGGTGGCTGCGCAAACGGCGCGCGGCGAGCGAAACGCGGCGTCAGGAGTGCGGGAGCACGTTCCGGAACGTGTTCGGCGTACCGGAAGACGAGGCGGCTGAGTCAAGATTTTTGGGGGGCAGGGAGGTGCTGTCGCCGGCAAGCCGTTAGGCGAAAGCGTTCGGCTGGAACACGTTCCGGAACGTGCACCGAAGCCCAACACACGGCCGAAAGCGGCGAGGCGCTACAGACGCGTGACGCGCGGAATCTCTTTGTCGCCGAGTTCCTGCTGGTCGACGTAGCACCAGCCCCAGCTCTCGCCGCGTTCGTAGGAGCGGACAACCGGGTGTTGGGTGTCGTGGGCATGGGCCGTGGCGTGCTTGTTTCTCGATGAGTCACAGCAGCCGACGTGCCCGCAGGTCATGCAGACACGAAGATGCACCCAACGCTCGCCCGTTGCCTCACAACCTTCGCAACCGCGAGAACGGGCAGTGAGTGGCTTGAGGTTGGCGATATGGCGGCAAGGCGTCACGGTGCTCGCCCCGAAGAAAAAGTCACCGGCACGTCACACGCTATCAGAAACGCCGCGAGCTTTTCGCAAGCTGTGGCCAGCGCCGAAACGGGTGCGCTTTCTTTGGCTTGATGGGCTTGCGCCGTTTCGCCGGGTCCAAAATTCACAGCGTCGACACCGTGTTCTGCAAAGCGCGCAACGTCGGTCCACGCTTGCTTGGCCGCAACCGGCAGGCCGCTGCTTTGAACGAAAGCCTGGAAGAACGGGTTGTCGTCACATACGCGTCCCGACGGTGCGCGGTCGGTGATGTCAACGTCGGCGTCGGAACCGACGAAAGCGCGCAAGTCCGCTTCAGCCTGCGCGACACTTTTCCCAGGCGCAAAACGGTAGTTGAGATTGAGCTCGAACCTGTCGGGAATGACGTTTCGGGCCTGTCCACCGTTGGCACGTGTCGCGGAAATGACTTCCGAAAATTCGAAAGCGCCTTGCCGCACGATTCGGGGCGCGCGTTGGGAGAGCCGAACGAGCAAATCCCCTGCCCGGTGGATGGCGTTGACCCCCTGCCAAGGACGCGCGGAATGCGCCGCCGTCCCCGAAAACACCACGCGCGCGTGCAGACTGCCGACACAGCCGACTTGAATCACGCTGTCGGTCGGTTCGAGTGCGACTGCGAAACGGGCACGCAGCAGATGCGGCGCAGCCTCGAACAATGCGGGCAGGCCACTTTCAGCATAGGGACCCTCTTCGCGCTCGTAGAACACCCACAGCACGTTGACCGGCAGCGTCTCGCGTCGGAGCGATTCGGCCAGTTGCATCATCACGGCCAGACCGCCCTTCATGTCGGAGCTGCCGAGTCCGTAGATGCGCTCGCCCTCACGCCGAACCGGATTGGGCGCCGCTGGAGGCGGAACCGTATCGAGGTGGCCCACCAGGGCAATGCTTGGCCGGGTGTCATTCGCCGTCCCGAGAACGAACGAGTGGCTCTGTCGGACGATTTCATCTGGCGAAAAGTGCTGCCTCGCCCAGGCCTCCATGTGGTCGGCCAGTTCACGCTCTTGACCGATGACGCTGTTCACCCGAAGCAGACTCAGCGCGCGCTCGGCCAAAACGTCTGCCAGCTCGGGCGGAAAGTCAGGCTTCACACCGCCACCGCGAAGTCGCGCAAAGCGGCATTGAGCGATGTCTTTTGGTCGGTGCTGGCGGAGCGCTGCCCAATAATGAGTGCGCACGGCACGGCATACTCGCCCGCGGGAAACTTGCGCGGTCGAACGCCCGGAATCACGACGCTGCGCGCGGGGACAACGCCCTTGTGAATTTTCTCTGCGGGGCCTGTGACGTCGATGATGGGCGTGCTGGCGGTCAAGACCACGTTGGCGCCCAAGACGGCTTCTTGTTCGACCCGAACACCTTCGACAACGATGCTTCGACTCCCCAAGAAAGCACCATCTTCGATGATGACCGGCGACGCGCTGGGCGGCTCCAATACGCCCCCGAGGCCAACACCGCCTGACAAGTGAACATTCTTGCCAACCTGGGCGCATGAACCCACCGTGGCCCAGGTGTCCACCATGGTCCCGGCACCGACGTGGGCGCCAATGTTCACGTAGCCAGGCATGATGACGGCGCCCTTTTCAACGTGGGCGCCGTAGCGAATCGTTCCTGGCGGAACCAGGCGAACGCCGGCGGCCTTGAGGTTCTTCTTCAGCGGAATCTTGTCGAAGAACTCAAAAGGCCCGACCTCCATCACTTGCATCTCGGCGAGTGCGAAATAGAGGAGAATCGCCTCCTTCACCCACGCATGAACCACCCAACCTGAGGGCGTTTTCTCCGCCACGCGGACTTCACCGGCATCCAGTTGCGCAACGGTCTCGCGGACCGCCGCGGCGTGTGACGCGTCCGCAAGGCGCGCGCGGTCTTGAAAAGCGGCCTGAACCCGAGATTGGAGTGTTTCGATCGTCGACACTGGTTTTTGCCTCTTACCTGAAACTGCACCATGGCGCAGCCGCAAGCCTCGTTCTACCGTGCACACGCGCATGAAATCGCCCGTAGAGCCTGACTTGGTATTGGTCGCCGACGACACCGAAACCAGCCGAGTTCTTGTTTACGAGCTGTTAACGACAGCCGGGTTTCGCGTGCTGACCGTCCCCGATGGTCCCAGCGCGCTGGCGGCCTTGACCGCACAGCCTGTTGCAGTCGCCATCATTGACTTGGAGATGCCTCATATGACCGGCATCGAAGTCATCTTACAAGGTCGGCGCACAGCCCCCGAGGTGCCATTCATCATTTTGAGCGCACACGTGCAGCACCAGGTGGCTCTCGACTGCATGGCGTCTGGCGCGTTTGATTTCGTTCCCAAACCCATTTCGCGGGAAGTGTTGTTGTTCCGCGTCAAACGGGCGTTGACCGAACGGCGCAAAGCCGATGAATTGCTCGCGCTGCGTGCGGCGCGAATGGGGCAGAGTCCTCTGGTCGCCGTCAGCGAACCCATGCGTCGCATCGTCTCGCAAATCCCTTCGTTTGCTGCGAGCGAAGAAACCGTTCTGGTCACCGGCGAGACAGGCTGCGGGAAGGAAGCCGTTGCCAGGGAAATTCACCGCCTCTCGCGCCGCAGCGCAGAACCCTTCTTCGGGGTGAACTGTGGAGCGTTGACCGAAACGTTGCTGGAGTCTGAGTTGTTTGGCCACGAGCGTGGCGCTTTCACCGGTGCGGTCGCGCGGCGCAAAGGACTTTTTGAGCTCGCCCATGGGGGAACGCTCTTCTTGGATGAACTGAGCGAAATGTCACCCTCGACGCAGGTCAAGTTGCTGCGTGTTTTGGAAGAACGTCAGTTCTTGCGCGTGGGCGGGCATCAACCCGTCAAGGTGGACGTCCGACTGATTTGCGCCACCAACAGCGATCTTCAGCAGAAAGTCGCGCAAAAGCAGTTTCGCGCGGACTTGTATTACCGCCTGGTCGTTTTGCCGATTCACCTGGCGCCGCTGCGCGAACGGTCCGAAGACATCCCCGCACTGTTGCAGGTCGCGCTCGAGCGCGTCGCACCGGCTCGCAAGCTTTCGCTTTCCCCTTCAGCAGCGGCCGAGGCAACCGCGTACGCTTGGCCAGGCAATGTGCGTGAACTCATCAATGCGGTGTCGCGCGCGGCGGCACTCGTCCAGGGTGAACGCATCGAAACACTGGGGTTGGACATTCGCCATCCGCCTCTCCCCGAAACGCTCACCGTCGCCCGACCCTTGCGTGAGCACATGGCGGTGGCCGAGCGCGAGTACCTGGAAGCTTTGCTGAGCCACACGCACGGCAACTTGAGTGAAGCCGCCCAGATTGCGGATGTCGACCGAAAAAGCATCTACAACAAGATGAAGGCTCACGGACTTCAGCGCGAAGGCTTCAAGACTTAGCCTCTTGGCCGAGAGCAATCTTATCGAGCATCCCTTGGTGCGGAGAATCGAACTTCACACCCATTCCAGGCGCGCCCACCAGAAAGGGACGGGGGTGGAAAGGCCGCGTCCAAGCCACCACGCCGCGAACAGTTTGGTCGGGTGACGCCTTGACGTGCAGCTGAATCTCAATCTGCGTGAGCGGGTCAACGGGGTTCAGGGTCCGCAAGCACAGCCCACCCGTGCTCAAGTCCGATGTGTAACCCGTGAGCCATTCTTCCGCACCCGGTCGTCGGAACCGCGCGACGGCGAAAAACGGCTTGCGTTCGCTGCTGCGCAAATCGACCGTGATGCGGTTGAGCATTGCATTGGCTTTCTGAACGACGGATTCAACGCTGCCCGATTGAAAGCGTGTAACGCTCACGCCCTGGTGCGATGCCACCGCGCCTGCACCCACTGCCGTTTTGCTCAATCGCAAAAGTTTGGTGACTTTGTGCTGCGACGCCAGCTCGAGCAACGCCGTCGCGGTCGTCGTATTGGTGCCCGAACCCACCATCAGCAAATCGACGCGTTCATTTCGAAGGCAGAGGGTAGCGTCCGCCAAATTTCCCACAGGAAAAACCACGTACCCTGAGTATTCAAGCGCGCAGCAAACGAGGTCGCGTTCTCGAACATCCGGTTCGACCCAAATCACTTGTCGCAACTTCCGCGGCGTGCCCACGGGGCGATGGGTGCCCGCGGCGGCTTCAAGCTTCGAGGCCAACTGCTCCAGCCGAACGGGCTTGGGTAAGAAATCATCCGCACCCGCTTGATGGCATGCGCGAATTTCATCGAAATGGTCGGCCACCGTCATCATGACGATGGGTGTATTGCCGAGCATGCGCTTGAGCACGCGGCACGCTGCGTCGCCGCGCATTCGTGCCATATCCAAGTCCATCAGCACGGCCCGTGGTCGAATGCGGGCAGCCATCTCGATAGCCTTGGGCCCTGAATCCACCGCAATGGCTTCGAATCCCAGCTGGCTCACCATGTGCGTCACAAGGGCCCGAACTGTCGGCGCGTCGTCGACTACGAGAACCTTGTCCATGAAGTATCATGTATGCACTTGACATACCAATAGGTTTATATAGTAATGTCAATGTGTTATGTAATATATTCATTGTGTTGTGGAAAAATATCCCAATTGAATGCGCAAAAGGATTCCCACGCCTTCGTACAAAGCCACCTCTGAAGACATAAAGATTTCCCCGCTTAGTTTCGGATGGTACGAAACACTCCCACCAGAATGTTCGATTGGTTCCACAGCCTGCTTTCGCGGGACCTCGCGATTGACCTCGGTACAGCGAACACGCTGATTTACATCCGTGGTCAGGGAATCGTTTCCAACGAGCCTTCTGTTGTCGCCGTCCAGCAAGACGCACGCGGCGGCAAACACGTGTTGGCCGTCGGAAAAGAAGCCAAAGAAATGTTGGGGCGAACGCCAGGCAACATCATGGCGATACGTCCGATGAAAGATGGCGTCATCGCCGACTTCGAAATCACCGCCGCCATGCTTCGCCACTTCATTCGTTCGGCGCACAACCGGCGAATCGGCGTGAAGCCACGCATCATCATCGGCATTCCTTCTGGCATTACCGAAGTGGAGCGCCGCGCTGTGCGCGAAGCCGCCGAAAACGCCGGCGCGCGTGAGGTTTACCTGATTGAGCAACCGATGGCGGCCGCCATTGGTGCGGGATTGCCAGTCACCGAACCCTCGGGGAACATGATTGTCGACATTGGCGGCGGCACGTCCGACGTTGCTGTCATCTCACTTTCTGGCATCGTTTTTGCCAAAAGCGTGCGCATCGGCGGCGACAAACTCGATGAAGCCCTGATTCAATACGTCAAGCGCAAGTACAACTTACTCATTGGCGAACGGACCGCCGAGCTCATCAAAATGGGCATCGGCACGGCGTATCCAACTGACGAAGTCATGTCGATGGAGATAAAGGGCCGCGACCTCGTGGCAGGCGTCCCACGCACGCTCACGGTGACGTCCGACGAGGTGCGCGATGCGCTGGCAGAACCTGTCAACGGCATCGTCGAGGCGGTGAAGCTCACGCTGGAGCGAACCCCGCCTGAGTTGGCGGGCGACATCGCCGACCGCGGCATCGTGCTCGCGGGCGGTGGCGCGCTGCTCAAGAACCTCGACACGCTCCTGCGCGAAGAAACCGGGTTGCCTGTCTTCTTGGCCGAAGACCCTCTGTCTGCGGTCGTGATGGGGGCAGGCAAAGCGCTGGAGTCGCTCGACCTGCTCCGCGAAGTGTGTCACCCCGTCTAAGGCGTTTGATGCGAACTCCCGCATTTCTCATGGCCGTCGCGATGACACTCGCGTGCCGTTCGGCGGCCCCACCTGCCACAACGCCGTCGGGACCGGTTGCCCGACCCGCCATCAGCGCCCCCATCGCCCGGGAAGCCCGCGCGCTGCCTTCGTTTGGCGAATTGGTGAAGTTGGCCCGGGGCGCCGTCGTGAACGTCGAAGTGTTGTCACTGGCCAAGCAACCCTCACGCGCGCGCAACTCCTGGGAAGAGTTCTTTGGCTATGCGCCAAGGTCACAGCCTGATGCGCTGAAGCAAGGCGCTGGCTCTGGGTTTGTGATTGACCCCAAAGGCCTTGTCGCGACCAACAACCACGTCGTTGAGGGAGCCGTTTCGATTCGCCTGACGTTCGACGACGGTCGAACCTTTGACGCCCATGCGCTGGGCACCGACCCACTGACCGACCTGGCGTTACTGAAAGTTCAGAATCCGCCGCCTGACTTGCCGTGGGTGAAGCTGGGAGATTCTGACACGCTCAACGTGGGCGACTGGGTTGTCGCGATTGGCAACCCCTTTGGGCTGGCGTCAAGCGTCTCGGCAGGCATTCTCTCAGCGCGCGCGCGTGCCATCGGCGCAGGGCCCTACGATGATTTTCTGCAGACCGACGCGGCCATCAATCCAGGCAATTCCGGCGGGCCTTTGTTCAACCTGGAAGGCGAAGTGGTGGGCATCAACACGGCCATCATCGGGGGCGGTACAGGGATTGGTTTCGCCGTTCCCAGCAACCTGGCCAAGCTCCTCTTGCCGCAGCTTGAAGCCAAGGGCCGCGTCGTGCGCGGGTGGCTGGGTGTGAATGTCGAAGATGTTTCCGCCGAGGTCGCGAAGGCGCTTGGCTTGTCCCAACGCCGCGCGGCGCTTCTTGTCGGCGTGCCCGAAGACGGTCCCGCAGGCAAAGCGGGTCTTGCAGCCCTCGATGTTGTCACGCACTTGGATGGAAAACCCGTGACGTCTGGCGGCGGGCTGTCGCGCGCGATTGCGCTTCATCCGCCTGGCTCCAAAGTCACATTGGGCGTCTCTCGCGGCGGCGACACGAAAGAAGTCTTGGTGACACTGGGCGAGCGGCCCGACATCGAGGGTATCGCCGAACGCCAAACCCCTCAAAAAACCCCTGAAGACCCCCGCGAGCGGCTGGGACTCGCATTTTCAGACGTCGACCCCAGGTTCTCCGATGCCCGCAGTGGCGCACTCATCATTCAAGTTGCGCCGGGCGGCGCCGCGGCGCGTGGAGGGCTTTCTCCCGGAATGGTGGTCGCCGAAGTCGCGGGGCGGCCGGTGCGGCGCGCCGAAGACTTCCGCCGTGCGCTGCTGGCGGCGAAGCCAGATGACCTCCTCCTGCTTCGTGTCATCGTTCGTGGCGGGCAAACCCTTCGCGCGCTCCGCATGCCGCGCGAATAGGGCCTTTCCCTGCCGGAGAGCCTTACAGCCCGTCTGCTTCGGTTTCCGACGTCGTCGCAACACGCTGATAGTCCGCCGGAACGCGAAACGTTCGCAGTGGCACTTTGACGTACGCCACACGCGTCAGTCTTTCTTCTTCAATGCGGTTTCCGAGCGGCGAGTATGTCGTGCTGTGCACGGGGAACCCGGGGAGCTTGTCCCAAGCGAGTTTGGCAGGCGCCGCTTTTTCGAACGTGGCTCCCATCGGAATCGACTCGGCCAACATCATCAGCGGGGCAAAGACTTCGGGAGAGAGTCGAAGCGCTCTCCATGGCGCAAAGCAGGCCTCCAAGAACAACTTGCCCGCACGATGACCTTGGTAGAAGCGACAGACACGGCCCACGACCTGGCTTGGCTTCTGCAGGTCGGTGAACTTCTCTGAAGTATCGCTGGCCTGCGTCGGTGAACCTGTGGGCGGCGACGGTCGCTGAACGACTGCCTGCCGCATGGCCTCGAAATTGAACTCGGTGAAAGTCTTCTTGTTGGGGTCCAGCAAGGTGACGCGCTTGTCCACACCATCCACGATAATGATTTGCGTCGGCGTTTCGCTTCCGCTGCGTTCGACACGCAGGCGTTGACCATCCGAGGACACGACCGTTTTGCGTTGATCGCTGGTCAGCGTGTAGCGGACACCTGCGTGCGAAACGCCCCCGGCCAAAACCACCAGGGCCAGCACGCATCGCATCACGTCACCAAAGCGCATGTTGTTCCTCCAAAACGCCGCTCAACGCTTCGAGTGGAATCGTTTTGCCGTCGATGCGCAAGCGCCCAGAAAACTTCCCGACGGACTGTACCCGGCGAAGCTTCAGCCATTTCCAATCGTTCTCACGAAGGTCCGCCCACACAGGCGTGAGTTCAAGTTCCAGCGCGCCATCCAATGAGACGATTCGCGAGCGCTCCAACGGGTCATTCGGATGGCCGTTGAAGCGCACGGGGGCCAGCGGAAAAACTTGAGCGCCAAGCCAGACGGTGTTTTCGCTCACCTCGTCGCTTCGAGTCCCAGCACCATGTCTCATGTTGAGCGTCACCGGCGTTCCATCTTGGAGTCGACCCAGGGCCATTGCCCACGTCCACGCCGACTGACGCCCCCAAATTCCCTGCGAATAATCCATGCCGCCCACGCCGCCATCCAAGACGTAGCGCCAGTGGCCCGTCTGCACGTGCCCAAACGTGAGCAGATTGCCGCGCTTCTGAGTCATTCGCAGAACGCCCGAACTCACAGGCGCAATCGTCGTCACAGCAGACGGCGCGCCTTCAGTGAAGAGCTCTGCGCGCAGCCGGAGCCCCGAGCGAACACCAGGAAAACCCGGTGAAGAAGCGTTCACGTCGAATTTGTTTTCGCGAGCGGGGCGACGGAATGAAAACTCAGCCACGCCGGCACCCAGCTGCGCTTGGGCATTCTCTTCTGGAAAGTCTTTGACGAAAGCGAAACGGCCTGTGGGCAAAACGAGGCTACGCGACGAACCCTGCTTTCGCGCGAAATCAACCGCCCAGGCGAACGCATGCACAAAGGGCCCCAAGTCCATCACTCGCGTGGCACAAACCACCTCAGGCGTCGCCACGATGCCCGTCATCCAACGGCGTCGACGTAGGGTTCGCAATGCGCCTGCCGGACCCTTCAGGAGGGCAGAGAGGTCGACGTCGTCCATGGCGCCCAAGTAGCGCCCAAATCGAGGAATTCCCGCAGCGTCCAAAACGGCAGGCGGTGGCTGTGGCGCAAAAGGTTCCGGCATGGTGTCAGTGGACTTGTACCTGAGTGAGGGAGGATTCTAACCCCAGAGATCGCCTGAGTTGACCAAGGCTCACCAGGGAATTTTGGCAGATACCGCGAAGCGAGGCACGACAGTGCCCAGTGGCACGGCGTGCCGAGCGACAAAGGGATCGGCCAAAAGTCCCCGTGAGGGTGGTATCAACTCAGGCGATTTCTGGGGTGAACACTGTGGGGATGCTGCAACTCTTCGACCGCTCTGCCGCTCGGCTTCGCCAGTTTGGAAACCTGCGCCTGATAGACTTGCTCGAAGCAGAGATTCCCCGTGCGCGCCTAAGGGTGTCTGAACTCAAATCGCGTTACCCCTCCGCCGACAACCGTGAAGTGGCTCAGCGGCTCATCGAAGCCAAGAAAACGGCCGCAGGCACCCTGGGTGGCGTCGCGGGGGTGTTTGGTTGGACTTCCATCGCCGCAGACTTGATTGCAATGGCGTGGCTTCAACTCTCATTGTTGGCCGACTTGGCCACGCTCTACGGCCAATCGCCAAAATCCGACCTCGCCAAGGCAGAACTGTTGGACTTGCTCGCCTATGCCAACGGCATCAACCCCATCAAGCGCTCTGCGCCGAGGCTGCTCGGCACCCTGGCCAGCAAGCTTCTCGAGCGTGGGGGGATTCGTTCTTTCGGGCGCGTTCTGCCGCTCGTTGCGGTTCCGCTCTCGGCATACCTCAATCACCGCCACATTCAGCAAGTGGGCGATGAAATGCTTCGTCACTACGAAGGCTTTCCAAAGGCGCGCGCGAAGACCGAGTCCTCAGTCGACTAGCAGGCTGCTGAAAAACGTCGCGAGCAGGCCGAGATGCCAGGCGCGGGAGGCCCTTTCGCCGCAGCGTGCTCTCTGTACGTGAGGACGAAAGGAGGGGCCCGCAACGCCGCAGATGGGACGCG
>JBJXGM010000130.1:0-3352 GCA_046155985.1 Myxococcaceae bacterium
GTGACTGTTAATCACCATGTCCGTGGTTCGAGTCCACGTCAGGGAGCTTGAAATTGCTGGTCTTTTTTGTTCAGGACCGCAAAGTGATAGGCTGCCGTTTCCACCCTATTAACACCGGGTGCACCAATGGCAGCAGGCGGTTTCAGAGGCACTTGGCGCGGCGGGCGCATCTACTGGAAGGACCTGAAGAAGGCCCCGGCTGACGGCCGTCCACGGCGCAACGACGACGTCACTTTCTACATCTGGAAGAGCATCGCAGGCCGGAAGTATCAAGTCAGCACACGCTGCGCGACCGAGGCTGCCGCGAACAAGGAGTTCGAGCGCTTCGAGCGGGACCCGGAAAAGTACGAGCCAGGCGGTGAGTCCGAGACAGGGCGTGCCGCGCCCATCTATCTAGACGCGCACCCGCCGGAAAACGGCGCGGACTTGGACCCCTCGTACTTGGTGGATGCGTACCTTCTTTGGTGTCGCGACATTCGCCAAAACACCAAAGGTTGGCTCATCGCACAGCGCGGATACTTAGCTTGGTGGGCGGACAAGCTTGCTGGCATCAACCTCCGAACGGCGTCGCTGCGTGACCACATCGAGCCAGCCCTCGGGCCTGAGAACGTGCAAACCAGCACACGCCAAAAACGCATCGCGGTCCTGAAAGGCCTCTACAGCTACATGCGGCAGGAAAAACACGCCCGTGACAACGGCTTCGGCATCGCGGTGAGCGAGGACCCGGTCTTTGGAACTTTGCGCGTGCCGCAGTCAGACCCGAAGAAACGGAAACTCAAGAACAAGGCGGTCTCGAAAGAGCACGTCATGCTCGCAATCGAGCACCTGACAGGCCATTGGAAGAGTGCTCTCATTCTCCAAGCGGGAACGGGTTGGCACGTCACCGAAGTCCAGCGCTTCGCTGTCGCCGGAAGTATCGAGCCCTACCCGCGCCATGGACCCGACAAGGACATTGCTGGCGTCCTCGTGTGCCCTGAAGCGAAAAGCGGCGGCGAGCTCCGCACTGGTGTGTCGAGGGAAGTCCTTGATGCGGCAAAGGCCCTGCGCGGGCGTGCCTCCTTCGATTCAACGAAATATGGGCTTGCGGTTCGCTCAGCTTGCAGGGCGGCGAGGATTCCAGTGTTCACGCCTGGACGAATGCGACATTCGTTCGCGACACACGCCGTCGATTCCGGCGCGGATCTGCAGTCGCTTTCAACGTTTCTGAACCACAAGAGCCCTGCCACGACCCGGAAGTTCTACGCTACCCACGGAGTCGCAAAGCGACCGCCGGCGATGCTGTAGATTCACGGGGTTTTGGCCAATCAACTGAAATCATTGGTAAACTTTGTAGTGTGTGAAGTGAGCACACCAGATGGCTACTCCTGGCGACAATATAGAGATTAGATTCTAGGTGGATCGCAACGGCAGCTCGCACCAGCAAGAGCCCTATGGAAACGTTGAACCGACATTCGAGCGAAACCGGTCCTGCGAGGCGCCTGACGGCTTCTCGGACGGAAGCACTGGCGGGCCAGCTCGTTGAGCCACTTGCACGCGAGACTATTGAGGATGTCGTGTCACGATTGGCCGACTGGGGCGATCGTGGCGTGGTTCTCCGAATGCTCGAAGTGCCCAACGTCAACCTGACGCTTGGAGTTATCAAGGTGATGACTGAGTGGGCTCGTGATGAACGCGATCCCGTGATCGTTCAGGAGCTGGTGAGACTGACAGAGCCGCGGTGCGCATTGCCTATCCGCGTCGCAGCAATCTCTGCATTGAGTCAAAGCCGTACGCACGAACGGAAAGTTGTGGAGCAGCTTCGACGACTCCTCAATGATCGCGAAGACGCAATCGTTGGGGTGGTCGAGGACGCTATGTCCGATTTGAACATACCGTTGGCGCGCCAATAGTAGGGTGTACCCGGGAGGGTGCCCCTGAGGTTTCTGCGACAGGTCGACAAGGCCCTATGGACCGGCTTCCTGGCGGATCCTGTCAACCCTGGCGTGCAATCGCTAGCGCGTGCCGACTTCCAACCGCGTCAACCTGGGCACACAGTCTCAGTTTTTCGCGTTGATACTGATGCCGATTTGCAACTCGTGGCACTGGCGTTGAGTACAAGTTTTACGCGCGGCACAAAGCCGTTCGAATACGTCACGTTTTCGGAGAGAAACGTAGCTGCCGTCGGTGGAACACTTACGCCGACGCCCGATCTGGGAAACACGCTTTGCGCTGCGGCAAACGTTCTGCACTACAGCCTTCTCTTGGATGAGCAGCAGCGTGCCGCGTTTTGTAGTGCTATCGGAGGCGACTTCACATCCCGAGCACGGGCGTTACGACTTGAGCAAAAGACGATGGACATCCGCATTCCGCGTCTCACTGCGGCCGACCTCAGGAAACTTGCCAGATCGGGGAGGTACCCGTGGATCCCAACGGGCCACCCTTTGATTTCATAGTCGTTTCAAATCCATGGACCCCGTTGGGCATGCCGACGTTCCGCATCCGGGAAACCGCTTTCAAACAGCGCTTGCTGTGAAGCGACTGTCAGCGGGCGTTCGCTTCTCACCGACAGGATCACGGACTTTTGAAAGTCGGGTGTCTCGCCAACGGGCTTCCGTTGCTTGACCGCGCTAACCAATAAAACACCGTCCACGCCACCTCTGGTCTCACGAGTTCGCGAGCATCAAGCGCAGCGAAGGTGTTGGTGATTTCTCAAAAGATAATTGGCGTAAGCGACGCTCATGAACCCGACCGAGGCTCCAACGGTCTGCGACGATCGCCTCTGCGCCAGTCCCATTATTGACGTTTCTTTATTGACGCAGTGGCGCTCGTTTCACCCAATCGAACGCACAAGGGACCAACCGGTGGCTTCGGGCGTTGGCCACGAAGCCTGTATTTCCTGGTACCCGTCGCCGTCCAAATCAGCGGACTCGCCGTTCGTCACCTTCAGTAATTCGTCGAAATATCTAGCGGTGTCTTCGTCAACGAGGGCCAACAGCTCTGGTGGCAGACCACGCTCCCCCTCCCCCACTGGTGAGACAGCGCACCCAATCTGTCTCCCTCTTCGGCTCGAGCACAACCCGCGAGCAACACGAGTGCAGTTAGCAAGACACGCATGCGGTTCCCCCCAATCATCGGGTGTTCTCGAGCACCTCGTGGGGCGTTGGCAATAGCACTCCCCTGGGGCATGGTGATTGTCACTCCCCATGGCTGAAAGCCCCCCTCTCCATTTCCACCCAATTTCCACCGCGTGGGGGCAAACGGGGGTCGTCAGGGGTCTTCTCCCTTTAAGAAATTCCCTAAGTTCCCGAACGTTGGACTCGAATCTTTTGACTGTTAATCACCATGTCCGTGGTTCGAGTCCACGTCAGGGAGC
>JBJXGM010000087.1:0-13461 GCA_046155985.1 Myxococcaceae bacterium
CCCCGGCTACATGACGATGGGAACGAGCGGCATGGCGGAGATGGGCCAGATGGGGATGAAGGTACCGCCCAACAGCATCCCGATGGTCGGCGGCGCTGGGAAGCACGATGACATCACCATGGGCGGCATGTTCACGGTCTTGAAGGTGAGAGACCGGCTTGCGAGCTACGAGGACCCCGGCTGGTACGAGAATCCCAAGGGGACGCTGGCTGTCGGAGCCACAGCGGATGAGCTACGGCGGGATGGGATCCCCGTCGAGCGCCTTCCATCTCCGGAAGCGCCTTCGTCAGGACACCACCACCACGGATAAGTCGCGCCGACATGGATGAAGAGTGCGGAATTGGCAGTGTGCCGAAGGTTTGGTCTCGATTGACGAGGCCGAAGGGAAATAAGGGTTGCTCCCGGTTCATCGTGCGAATCCCTCTTGGCCTGCCACACGTGTGGCGTCTGCGCCCAGCCTCCAGAGTGCAGACTGTGCAGCACCCCTGACCATCGGCGATGGGTCTTTCGCCGAGACCGCAATGAGCTGTTTGGTGTTCGCTCTGTCGCCGCGCATCGCTCGGGCGGCGGCCGCGCGCACGCCGGGTCGCGCATCTTCGAGCAGGGTCCGCAGGCATGGCGTTCCCTTGGCACCGTACGCGTAAAGGAGTCTCGCCGCGGTCTCGGCATCCTTCGGCGTTCTCAGCGGCAGCATCGCGCTGAAAACCCTCTCTAGAGTGAGACAGCCGGAGCTCGCGAGCGCCCGGGCGACCCAACGGAACTCGCCAGCCCGCAGCGCCGCAAGCCGCGGAACAAGGGTGCTGAGCGCATCCGAAGCCCCCGTGCCAATCAGGGCCACGAGCAACGGCGCCTCTAGGCCACGGATGCCATCAAATACGCGCCCGCGGAGCAGTGCCTTGTGCAGTTGTTGAAGAGCCAGAAAGGCCTTAGGGCCCCTCCTATTTTCGGCTGTCATCGCTCGCTTGAATGCTTTGACGTCCTGGTGCCTCTCAAGCCAATGCTGCGTTGCGGGTGCAAGACCCTCGAGCGACACACGCTGCCCGTTCAGCATCACAGCCCTGGCGACGACACCACAGGGGCCCGACGACACTTGGCCCACTGTCGGGCCCAGAAGCCAAGTCGATACGGTGTGCGCTCGAAGGTCCGGAACGCTGGCCGGTGATCCACCACTCCGTGCGAAAGGCTGCCCTCCAGGCGCTCCCTGAGTGATTGGGCTGCATGGCCGAATCGAGTGCATGACTCCCCACGTGAGGTACGGCTTTAGGTCATGTGATTCTCGCGACCGAGGCGGCCAAGTTTCCACGCCGGTCCAGGGTTCTTCCAAGGTTCCGATTCATCGCAACTTGCGCAGCTCGGGCATCCGCCGGCAGCGGCCCGTGACGAAGATCTGCGGAAGTCTTCAGGAAGTCATGGGAATGGCTGCGCGGCGACAAGCTCGGCAGTTTTGAGATGCTGCGGCGCGTTAGGGGGAGCACCGCAACTGCAGCCCAGCCTTCGTCGAAAACCTCTTCCGTATGCCTGTTGCTCGTTCATCCCGTTCGGGTCAAGCCGCTGGTGTGACTGCTTCAACTCAATCTTCGAAGCCGTCTGCTCGCCAACGACCTAAAGCGCCAAGAGGCGCCGTTTTGGAGCCAAGAAGCGCCGTTTCAAACGAAGAGATGCAGGCCTTACTTGCTCAAGCAGGTCGCCCCATCGCCATTGCTGCCGACCGGGCAGTGCGCAACGCCCGACGGGCGGGCGTTGCGTTTGACCAGCTGGACCGAATCCGACGCGAGGCCACAGCGGCGGCAGAACGGGGAGTGCACGAAGCTGCCAGGCGTTATGATTCGGCGCAGGGGGTTCTCTTTGGGACGTACGCAGATCGGCGAGTCCAGGGCGCCGTGGCCGATGCACTTCGCGCCGATGATTCTGCACAACGCGGCTATCGCGCGCGCCAAAGAGCCTTTATCGAGGCGTGCGACGCATACAAGCGCGAGCACGGCGTGGCGCCCTCTGACCTCGAAATCGCCAAGAGACTCGGATGGGGCAAAGAAGTACTCCAGAAATTTCGGAATACGCACGGGGGCGTTGTACCTCTTGATGACGCGTTGGATGTGGCAGACGGAAACGCCCATGATCCAGTTGCACGCATCGCGCGCAAAGAAAAATTCGAGAGAGTAAAAGCCGCCCTTGCCAAAATGAACCCCAGGCTGCGCCAGGTGATTGTTCTGTACTACTTCCAAGAATTGACACTCAAGCAAATCGGCACCGAGCTCGGCGTGAATGAAAGTCGCGCGTGTCAGCTCCGTTCAGATGCGGTGACGGAGCTTCGAAGACTGCTCAAGCACCGCATTCCCGCTCCCGCTGCCTGCGCTCGCGCCGTGCAAGGGGCGGACAACCTCACGGCCGGCGTAAGCCAGGCCGCGACCCGCTGAAACGACAAGTGTCAGCGCCCTAACGAAGGGCTCAAGGAAGCGCGCGCATGCGCGGGGACACTACAGCAGGGCGATTGCTGGAACACCGCCTACGGCGCTTCTCCGCGTGCAAACACTTCAACCTCCGCCAAACTCGCGACGCCGGCCCCGTAGAAAGTGCCACTGACCGAGTCAATGAACACTCGCACGGCAAGCGCCTGAACGTCCGCAAACGGAACTGCCGTCCCACCGACCGCAAGCGCCCCGGTGGATTGGGCCGCGACTTGCGTGGTCGCCCCCGCGTCCGAATACAGGCGGACCGTGGCCGCATTCACTTGCACAGACGAATTGGCCTCTCCCCCAGAGCGCGGGTTGTAGAGCCGCACAGTTCTCACGGTGACGGGCACTGGGAATGTCAGCTGTACCCACTGTCCGTTCGTTTGACCATTCGCGCTGGTCCAATAGCGCCAGATTTCACCCCGCATCACGCGCCGGTCGATGAGTCCCCGGTTCTGCTCCGAATCGCGCGTGGACGACACAGTGACTTGAGCCCCGGTCGCGAGGTTCGAAAACGCCGCTTCCGCATCCGTCGGAGGCACCGGAATCATCGTGTGTCCGGCGTGGCAGCCCATGCAGCGTGCCGTCACGCCAGGGCGTCCGTAGTTGAGTCCTGCCACGTGTGCCGCACCGCCATTGGGCTGAGCGTTCCCGGTCAAGGGTACCGTGCCGTCCGGCGCGCGCAGCTGCTCAAAGAGGGAGACGTTCGCTGGCGCACCATCGTCACGTGCGAAGCCAGCCGGCGTGATGGGCTGTTCGCCCAAGAGAATCGGCCAGTCCAACGCCGGAAACGAACCTGGGCTGGTGCGTTGATGATCGATGAAGAAACGAATGGACGAGGCCGAACCCACCGCGGGCGCGTTGACAATGTCGGCGTCGACGGGCCCGTTCGCGAAAACATTGAGCGCGACGAAGCTAAAAGTCCCGTCGATGGCGTACGGACCGTTGGCGAGTGGTGGAAGCTGTGACGCGACCTGCACGATGGAATCCGTGACAATTGGCGGCAGTGGCCGCGCCGCAAGAGACACCGCGCGCAGCTCCGTCGTACCAACGCGGTCAAAGACCAGGCGCCGGTCTGAACCGTCGGGGTTCACGCTGTAGAGCGCATAGTCTTGAAGCACCGTTGGGGCGATGGAAACAATCAGCCTGCCGTCAGGCATGACCGTCGGTTCGCCGACGTACTCGCCCACGAAGATGCCGTAGGAGGTTGGGTTGGACGTATTGAGATACTGAAGCGTCAGGTCCGTAATACCCATCACCGGCGCATAGCGCATCGCACCTCGCTGGTAGCGGCGCAGTCCTCCAAACCCGGCCGCCTCGGTCATGTTGTACATAGGGAAAAAGTTGGCCATGAGTGAGCCATCGGGGAGAAAAGTTCCGCCGTAGATGTGATTGGCAGCTTCGTCGCGAAAGCTGCCCGACCACATGGCCAATCCCGTGCCATCTGGGTTGATTTCCGCAGGGTGCCAGGCATTGCGAAACATCGAATCGCCGCCGACCGGAACAGTGCGGTCGGACGTGAGTCCGTCCTTTTGGAGGTAGCCCGCGGCAGGGTTGCCCGCATCCGCCAAAATCGTCGCCATGCTGTTGATGGGAAATCGGTGGTTTCTCCACCAGCGCGAGAAGACGATTTTTCCGGTGAGTGGGTCAACCAGAGGGCGGTCTGCGCCGTTGCGTTCAGACGTCATGCGATGCAATCCCGTGCCATTGGCGTTGATGACATAGAGATTGCTTTGGCGGACGCCGCTGTAGTGCCCAAAGCCCGGATAGCGGGTTGACGTGAAACAAATTCGTCCGTCGGGCAGAAACACGGGGTCCGTATCATCGTAAGCGGCAAGCCCGCCCGCCGCGGAGCCAAACTGGGAGAGATTGAGATTTTGGCTCGACGTCGTCATGGCGCGCAGTCCCGTACCATCGGCCTCGATAGCGTAGATCCGCCACGCACCTGGGTTGGTCGCGGGGCCCTGGTCAGTTTCTCCAGCCGGGAGACCGGCAAAGACAATCGTGCGTCCATCGTAGGAGGCCGAAGGCGCATTGACGTCGATGAGGTTGAGGGACTGCGACGTGGGCTGGGTACCATCGACAAGCGTCCGCAGTGTGCCGTTGTCTTCACGAACGAGGAGCTGCCCTGGGGCGGCGATTCGAAAACGGCTGTGAGCACCTACTCCGGGCATGTCGCGAACCGCGTCCCAATAAATGCTGCCTCGTTGCGGGATTTGGCGAGAGACGAACACGATTGCCGTGCCCGCGGTCGTGGTCGGTGGATTGGTAATCGTGCCTGGCGGCGCGTTCTCCGGAATTTCACCCGCGCCCTGAAGGACTCCATCGCAAGCCCAGAGGACGGACCCAAGGAGACCAACGCGAAACAACCGCCCAAAGTGAGTGCCCACGCGCGACCACTATAGACGGCTCGCACCTCGGTCCGGTTATCGCCTGGAGGTTTGGGCGCTTGAGCCAGCGTGCGAGACGGCCCTACATGCGCGGCCGACCACGGGGCGATTTCGCACGACCTTGAGAGACTCGGTACGACGCTGTGTGCCGGAGCACCGGCTCCCGAGAAACCCACCCCAGTCGTTTGAAACTTTCGAAGGGGCCAGCGTGAGGGCGTTCCACATCTTTCTCCTGCCAAAGGCGATGCGCGTTAGGATCTTGCGACCTCACGCGTGCTGCGTTTGCCGATATTTCAATACAGAGAACTCGCGTCGGCATGAAGCTGCCGCGTCAAGATTTGCGGGCATCGCTCGCGACCCCCTATTATTGACGACACCGTCTGAACGTGAGCAGTTTAGTGATGGAGGCATCGTTGATAGCGAGGACGGGGCGTGCCGTTTCCAAAATTTGGGACTCGATCGCGCTCCGGCTCCTTCGCTCGGGAGCCGTTCTGCTCGTGCCGCTCTTCGCGTGTGCTCCGGCTCAATCCGCCGGTTGGCCAGCCGGCGATTGTTTGGGACAGGCGCTTCCCGCCTGGCGTTTGTCTGTCTCGTCTCATCCGGCGCCATTTGGCGCAGCCGTCGTTGTTTGCGAAGAGTCCGACCCGACCTTCGATGACGACGCGGGGTTTGTCGGGACAGCGCGTTCGCTCTCAACGAATCCCGTGGCCTTCCAGCGGCCTCCCATTGATCGGGAAATCGACGGAAGCTCGGCCCGGCGTCAAGGCACGGTGTCCACGGGAATGCCCCGCGGACCACCATCGTTGACGTAGCTGCCCCTGCCCTCCACTCTCGTCCGAGGCGAGTGATTTTCACGAAGAGCGCCTTCGT
Source organism: Myxococcaceae bacterium (assembly GCA_046155985.1). Taxonomy (GTDB): domain Bacteria; phylum Myxococcota; class Myxococcia; order Myxococcales; family Myxococcaceae; genus JBJXGM01. Next base: position 5,711 of record JBJXGM010000087.1, read on the forward strand.
GGCGCGCCCTCTTTGTTGGCTCCTGGTTGGCCTCCTGGTCGGCCTCCTGATCGGCGCCATCCACCCTGACTGAACTCATCCACACGCGTTTCCCACCAGTTCGGGGAGCGCAGCACATGGAACCCAAATGAATCGGCTTCTCGCTGTCCCGCTCTCCATACTCCTCGCGTCGCTTCAGACGACCGGCTGTTTCGCGAAAAAGCACTCGGGCGAAGAACACCCAGAACTGTTAACGACGCAGCCCCTTCGCACGGACACCGAACTCACGCGCCCCTACGTCGCTCAAATCCGCGCGATTCAACACATTGAAGTGCGAGCACTTGAGCGCGGCTATCTGCAGAAAGTCTTCGTGGACGAAGGGCAGTTCGTGAAGACCGGTCAACGCATGTTTCTCATCATGCCGACCGTTTACCAGGCCGAGCTCGAGAAAGCCGAAGCCGAAACTCAGTTTGTGCAGATTGAGTACAACAACAGCAAGGTCCTCGCAGACGGCAATGTCATCTCGCCCAATGAGTTGGCGATGGCAAAAGCCAGACTCGACAAGGCCAAGGCGGAAGCGGCCCTGGCACGCGTGCACCGCAATTTGGCTGAAATTCGCGCCCCTTTTGACGGCTTGATGGACCGCTTCCACGTTCGCTTGGGCAGTTTGCTCGAAGAAGGTGAGCTGCTCACGACCTTGTCTGACAACAGCAAGATGTGGGTCTACTTCAATGTCCCGGAAGCGGAATACCTTGACTACCGGTCGCGCCTTCAAGGGGAAGGGACCATCAGCGCCCAACTCGTGATGGCGAACGGCCAGGTCTTCGCGCACCCCGGCACGGTCGACACCATCGAAGCGGACTTCAACAACGAAACCGGCACCATCGCCTTTCGCGCGACGTTTCCCAACCCCCAGGGCCTTCTGCGTCACGGGCAGACCGGGAACGTGAATCTCACGAAGCCCCTCCGCAACGTGTTGTTGGTCGCGCAAAAAGCGACTTTCGAAATTCTGGACAAGAAATTCGTGTTCGTCGTCGACAAAGACAACGTCGTTCACTCCCGGGAGATCACTGTCGCCGAAGAAATGCCGCAGCTCTACGTCGTCTCCAGCGGACTTTCGGAAAACGATCGCATTCTCTTGGAAGGCCTTCGCAAAGTGAAGGACGGCGACAGCATTTCCCCCAAGCTCCTCCCACCCAAGCAGGCGCTGGCGCAACTCGAAGTCGCTGCCGAATAGCCCTTTCTCCGACGGAGTCACCCACGTGTTTAGCCGATTTATTCATCGACCCGTGCTGGCGATTGTGACCTCCGTGCTCTTGGTGTTTCTGGGCCTGTTGGCCATTAGAACGTTGCCCATCTCACAATTCCCGGACATCGCACCACCTCAGGTCATGGTCAGCATCTCCTACCCTGGCGCCAGCGCTGATGTGCTTGTGAAGTCGACGCTCATCCCGCTCGAGCGCTCGATCAACGGCGTTCAGGGCATGAAATACATCATCTCCGACGCCACCAGCGCGGGAGAAGCCACGATTCAAGTCATCTTCGAGTTAGGAACCAACCCAAGTCTAGCGGTCGTGACAGTCAAGAATGCAGTCGACCAAGTGCTCAGCAACCTGCCCCCGCTCGTGCAGCGCGAGGGCGTCATCGTCTCCCGCATCCAACCCAGCATGTTGCTGTACATCAACCTGTTCAGTACCGACAAAAACGCCGATCAGAAGTTCATCTTCAACTACGCCAGCGTCAATCTCATCGCTGAGCTCCGGCGAATTCCTGGGGTGGGGTTCGCCGACATCCTTGGCAACCGACAATACGCCATGCGCATTTGGCTCAAACCCGACCGGATGCGTGCCTACAACATCTCCACCGAAGAAGTGATGAAGGCCATTGAGGAGCAAAGCATCATTGGGCGACCCGGCCGCACCGGGCTGGCCTCCGGCAAGCACGCTCAGGCGCTCGAATACGTGCTGATTTATGCGGGGCAGTACAACAAGCCCGAGCAATACAAGAACATCATCGTGCGCGCGACGCCCGACGGCGAAAGGGTGCGACTCCAAGACTTGGCTGACGTGGAGCTGGGCAGCGAGTTCTTCGACATTTATTCCAATCTTGACGGGCATCCTTCCGCGGCGCTCGTCCTCAAACAAACGCCCGGCAGCAACGCACGTGAAGTCATCGACGGCGTCAAAGCCAAGCTCGAAGCGCTCAGGCCCCTGTTTCCTGCCGGCTTGGACTACCGCATCAGCTACGACGTCTCAAAATTTCTGGACGCGTCAATCGAAAAGGTCGTGCACACCCTCCTCGAGGCGTTCATTCTTGTCGCCATTGTCGTCTTTGTTTTCTTGGGTGACTGGCGTTCGACGATCATTCCGACGCTCGCAGTCCCGGTCTCTCTCATTGGCGCATTCATCGCCATGCAAGCGTTCGGCCTCACGATCAACCTCATCACGCTGTTTGCGTTGGTGCTCGCGATCGGCATCGTTGTTGACAACGCCATCGTAGTCGTCGAGGCGGTGCACGCCAAGATGGCAGAGAAACATCTTTCCCCATACAAGGCGGTGATCGAAGTTCTGGGCGAAATCAGCGGCGCTGTCATCGCCATCACGCTCATGATGACCGCTGTGTTTGTTCCAGTGGCGTTCATGACCGGACCCGTGGGCGTCTTCTACCGCCAATTCTCCATCACGATGGCGGCCTCGATTGTCATTTCCGGCATCGTCGCACTGACATTGACGCCAGTCTTATGCGCGATGATTTTGAAGCCCCATGACGCAACCTCTCGACGACGTACACCGATCAGCTGGTTGATTGGCGCGTTCAATGCGCGCTTCGACCAACTCACCCATCGCTACGTCACCCTGCTTGAACAGGTGGTCACTCGCCGCACCGTCACGTTCGGCACACTCGCGGCTTTCGCGGTCGCCACGCTGGCGCTGAGCGCCCGAGTACCCGCTGGATTCATTCCGAGTGAGGACCAAGGCGTCATCTACGCCATCATTCAGACGCCGCCAGGCACAACCCTCGAGCAAACCAACGACTTGACTCGGCGCGTTCAGGATTTGGTGAAAGACGTTGAAGGCATCGATTCGGTGTCTTCGCTCGCCGGATACGAGGTCCTCACGGAAGGGCGTGGCTCGAACGCGGGTACGGTGCTCGTGAACCTCAAGGACTGGTCGCATCGGAAACACGGCGTCCACCACATCATTGAAGAACTCGAAGAGCGGACAAAAAACGTCGGGGCTGTCGTCGAGTTCTTTGAACCCCCTGCGGTGCCGGGTTACGGCGCCGCGAGCGGCTTTGCCCTGCGGCTGATCGATCGCACCAACTCGACCGATTACCACGAGTTCGATCGCATCAATCAAAGCTTTATGGACGAGCTCAGAAAGCGTAAAGAGCTCACCGGGCTGTTCACCTTTTACGCAGCCAACTATCCCCAATACGAGCTCGTGATCGACAACGCGGCCGCCATGCAGAAAGGCGTCTCGATTGGGAAGGCCATGGAGAATCTGGGCATTCTCATCGGCAGCACCTACGAGCAGGGCTTCATTCGCTTCGGCCAATTCTTCAAGGTGTACACGCAGGCAGCGCCCGAGTACCGCCGGCTGCCTTCCGACATTCTTCAGCTTTACGTCAAGAGCGACCGCGATGAAATGGTTCCCTACTCCGCCTTCATGACGATGAAGAAGCAGCAGGGGCCCAACGAAATTACCCGCTACAACCTCTACAACTCCGCTGCCATCCGGGGTGCCCCCAGCGACGGCTACACAAGTGACGACGCGATTCGCGCGGTGCGCGAGGTCGCCAAACAGACGCTTCCGCGGGGCTATGACATCGATTGGGAGGGGCTCTCCTTTGACGAAGCACGCCGGGGCAATGAAGCGCTCTACATTTTCATCGTGGTCTTGTTGTTTGTGTACTTGGTTCTCGCCGCCCAGTACGAAAGCTTCGTCATTCCGCTTGCGGTCGTGCTCTCGCTTCCTGCGGGCATCTTCGGCTCGTTTCTTATGCTGAAGGCACTTGGCCTTGCCAATGACATTTACGCGCAAGTTGGCATGGTCATGTTGGTGGGGCTCTTGGGAAAAAACGCCGTGCTCATCGTCGAGTTTGCGGTCCAGAAACAGCAACAAGGCATGAGCATTGCCGAGGCTGCCATCGCCGGCGCCAAGGTTCGGTTTCGACCGATTCTCATGACGTCGTTCGCTTTCATCGCGGGGCTGATTCCATTGGTTGGCGCAAGTGGCCCAGGCGCCATCGCCAACCGGACGATCGGCGCATCGTCCCTTGGAGGCATGTTGTTGGGCACAGTGTTCGGTGTCCTTCTCGTTCCCGGCCTCTACTATGTGTTCGCCACATGGGTTGAAGGCAAAACGCTTATCCGGGACGAGGATGAGCAGCCGCTCACGGAAACCGCGGTGGCCCATGACGCGTAAGGCTTTCGTCCATCTCCACGTCGCGCTGCTTTTCGCATGTCTAAACGCAAGCTGTATTCCGGCATTCGTCAACGGCCCCGCGCGAGCAGCGAACACAACGGTGCCGAAAACCTACGGGCCCTCGGCCGCCGACGACGCGACGAATTCCTCCAAGGTGACCTGGAGCGAGTTTTTCGCCGATCCCGCGCTGAACGAACTCATTCGCGTCGCGCTTCGCAACAACCAAGAGCTCAACATCGTTTCCGCTGAAATCGAGCTCGCGCAGGCCGAGCTGGTGGAAAAACAAGGCGAGTATTTGCCGAAGCTGTTCGCGAAAGGAGAAGTCGGCCTCGACAAAGACGGACGATTCACCAGCCAAGGTGTCAGTGACGAAGCGCACGGCGTTCCCGACAACTTGCAGAACTATCAATTCGGCCTCTTCGCCTCTTGGGAAATCGACATTTGGGGGAAACTCCGCGGCGCGGCCCAGGCTTCTCGGATGCGCTACTTGTCGAGCATCGAAGGACAGAAGTTCGCCGTGACTGTGCTTGTGGGCGAAATTGCCAATTCGTACTACGAGCTTTTGGCACTCGATGCGCAGCTCGCCATCGTTCAGCAAAACGTCCAAATTCAGAAGGATGCCCTCGTCGTCGTTCGGCTACAAAAAGAAGCTGCACGCGTCACCGAGCTCGCCGTCCAACGCTTTGAGGCAGAAGTGCTCAAGACCGAAAGCCGTCTGTTCGACGTTCAGCAACGCATCACGCAGACCGAAAATCGCATCAACTTTCTTGTTGGACGCTTCCCCCAGGCTGTCGCACGGAGCCCTCGCCCCGTTCTCGACCTGTTGCCCCCTGACGTTCACGCAGGACTGCCCTCGGCACTTCTCGAAAATCGCCCCGATGTTCAGCGCGCGGCGCTGGAAATGGAGGCCGCGGCGCTTGACGTCGGCGCGGCGCGTGCGGCTTTTTTCCCGACGCTGGAGATCAACGTTGGCGCTGGCTACCAAGCGTTTGACTTTCTCAAGCTCGTCGCCACACCGGCGTCGCTGTTCTACAACATTGGCGCGGGACTCCTGGCGCCGCTTCTCAATCGCAACAGCCTCACGGCGAAGTACTTCTCTTCCAACGCAAGGCAGAAGCAGGCCGTGTTCAACTACGAGCGCGCCATTCTCAAGGGCTACATCGAGGCCGCGAATCAGCTGGCGATGATTCAGAATCTCGACAAGAGCTACGCACTTCGTTCCCAGCAAGTCGCCAAGCTAAACCAGTCGGTCGAGATTTCTGGCGTTCTCTTTAGATCAGCTCGCGCCGACTACATGGAAGTACTTCTCACCCGCAGAGACGCACTCGAAGGGCAGCTCGAACTCGTGGAAACGCGCAAGCAACAGCTGGCTGCCGTCGTTGATCTGTACCAAGCCGTCGGCGGGGGGTGGCGGTAGCTGTGTTCCTGCCAGCGCGCACGGTTGTTGCTGGCGCGCACAGATTCGTTGCCACGGTCGTGAACACCAGTCACCTGGACTTGCATCATGGCTCGAGCGATTCGCGTGGTGCGCGAGGTCGCCAAACAGAGGCGCAAGGAAGCACAACCGGCCTTTTCGTGGCGCTAGCTAGCGCGACCCGGACGAACACCCTCTTAAGCTATGAAGCCTCTTTCTCTCCCTGGGAGGAGCCCATGACGTTGCGCGTGAAGAAGCAGGGAATCGGAAACGCTCTGGAGGTGGCCTCCCAGTGGGTCACCCAATGGACAGGCAGCTCTTCGGCCTTTTCGTTGGCCGTGTTGGTTCTAGTGGTTTGGGGAATCACCGGGCCGATTTTTGATTTCTCCAATACCTGGCAGCTGGTGATCAATACCGGAACAACCATCGTGACCTTCTTGATGGTTTTCCTCATTCAGCGCTCGCAGAACAAAGAGGGCTTGGCGATTCAGCTCAAGTTGAACGAAATCGTTGCGGCCCTCTCGACGGCGAGCAACCGGCTCATTGACATTGAGGACTTGAGCGAGGGCGAACTGCGGGTTCTCAAGGACCATTTCAGGGCGCTTGCGGCACATGCCAAAACGGAACACGACCTGTTTAAGTCGCATTCGATTGACGAAGCAAAGCGCAGACACCGCCGGAAAGCCCGCGCACGAATCGCCGACGAGGTTCCGCCCGTGGACTGAGGTCGGCGCGCTTTTCCTTGGCCCGAAACCTCACTTCCCGACAAACGCGATGCGGCGATGGTGAATCGGGAGCTTGGACACCGCAGTCGGAATCGGCTGAGCGTGTTCGACCCGAATTCCCCACGTGCCCACCAGGAAAGGCATGGAGGCTGGAACCTCGGGTTCGAATTTCGGCTTGAAGGCCGCGAGGGCGCGAATCGCGGGGGAGCTGGCCACGGGCTCGTCGACCGCGGGGTGAGCGTCAAGAAGTCGTCCGTCGGTCCCGGACCACACGAGGGCGGCCACGTTCGCCGTGAGGGTGTCTCCGTAGCGCATCTGGCCGAGCACGCGAACGGTTCCGTCGGTGCGTTGCTCACTCGTGAGGAAGTCGAGTGAGAAACCTTCGGGAAGGTTGAGGTCCCTGGAATGCGCGTTGAGAAACGCCTTCATCGCCCCGGGTTCCTTCCAGTCGGGAGGAAGCGTCCATGAGGGCAGCGCGCGTTCGTACTGCTGCAGCTGATCCACGGCTTTTCCAACGACTTCTTCGCCAACAAACTTCATCAGGGTGTCGAGCAGTACGCTGTGCTGCCCGTCATCCAGAACGCGCGATGCGGCTTTGAAGAGTGCAACGATTCCGCGTTCGGCGCTGGGATCGAACCTCACCTGTCCCATGTGGTCGAACAGTGCCAGTGTCCGCAGGCGCGCGATGAGGTCGCCCGCGCGCTGCACCGCTTCGATCGCGCCATGGCCGGCGGCTTGGAATTGCGCGGTGAACCCTTGCAGGAGGGCATAGTTGACATTCAAATCCTGCGCTGCTCGCGCGTACGGCGCCGCCTCGGGGTGCTGAAAGTAATTGTGCCCGACCGCATCGCTTGTGGCGACCGGTGTTGAACCATCGGGGCTCGCCGGTGGTGCGAGCGCGAGTTGAGAGACCGGGTTTGGCGTGGACCAGTCGCCCCCAGCCGCCGTCAGAAACGCCGCAACATACGCCCGGTCGCGAAGCGGCATGACCATCGCGAGGGTGTGTCCGTAACTCTCCGAGTACTCTTTCACGGTCAAGTCGAAGATGTCGGCATGGGGAAGCGCAAGTGAGACCACGACGTGGCCGAGCTCGTGAAAAACGCTATCCGGATCGCTTCCGGCTTCGAACCAGCGCACTTCTCCCGTTGGGGCGTCGCGATAGCGGCTCACTCCAAGAATGACTGACTTGGAATGCGGGTCGAACAG
>JBJXGM010000090.1:0-9703 GCA_046155985.1 Myxococcaceae bacterium
CGTACGCCAACGCCTGCGCGCCGCCCGTCTTCGCCAATACCTTCGTAATCGCCGCCGTCAGCGTCGTCTTCCCGTGGTCCACGTGTCCAATTGTCCCCACGTTCACGTGCGGCTTGTTTCGTTCGAATTTTTCCTTACTCATGTTTCTCCTTCAAAAGTGGAGCCCTCATCCGGGATTGAACCGGAGACCTCGTCCTTACCAAGGACGCGCTCTACCATCTGAGCTATAAGGGCCTACAAACGACTTCGTTTCTTTTCTCCTGACGACGACACTGGAGCGGGAAATGGGATTCGAACCCACGACATTCAGCTTGGAAGGCTGACGCTCTACCAACTGAGCTATTCCCGCGTAACACGCTTCCCTTTCCGATGGAGGGGGTTGGATTCGAACCAACGAAGGCGTAGAGCCGGCAGATTTACAGTCTGCTCCCTTTGGCCGCTCGGGCACCCCTCCGTTCGTTTCTTCTAACTGTTTCCTCTCCGTTTTCTCGTTCTCTGCTTCTCCCGCTGCCGCCTCACATGAGCCGACGGCGGGAATTGAACCCGCGACCTTCGGATTACAAATCCGCTGCTCTACCAGCTGAGCTACATCGGCACTTCCCCGAAACCGCCCTGAGCACTTCAACAACGCCCGAGAACTCCAGGCGAAACAACGCATAGAGCTCCTAAAGGGCGGGCCCTTCTACGGGCGCCACGCCCACAAAGTCAAGACTTGCGATGGGCGCGTTGCCGGAGGACTTCGTAGAGCAAAATGGCCGCCGAAGCCGAAGCGTTGAGCGAACCGACCTTCCCGGCCATCGGAACCGTGAGCTTGAGGTCGCAATGCGCCAGAACACCCGGCCGAATTCCATCTCCCTCGGCCCCAATGACAAGTGCCATGGGTCCATCCAGGCGGGCGTCCCAGAGGTGACTTTCGCCACCGGCGTCGGCGGCGGCAACCCAGAATCCCTCGGACTTGAGCGTCTCTAACGTACGGGAGAGATTCACGACCTGGGCCACGGGCGTGTGCATCAGCGCGCCAGCAGATGCCTTGGCCACCGCGCCGGTCAAGCCCACCGACCGGTCTTTGGGAATCACCACGCCGTGGGCGCCCATGGCGTGCGCGGAACGAATCACTGCGCCGAGGTTATGTGGGTCCTGCAGCCCATCGCAGACGACGACAAGTCCAGGGGGCTGCGCTTTCGCCTGGTCGAGGATGTTTTCGAGTTCGGCGTAGCGAAACGGCTGAACTTCGGCGACGACCCCTTGGTGGGCGCCGCCGTCGGCAAGGCGAACAAGCCTTTCTTTCGCAATGCGCTCCACACGCACGCCGGCTGCGCCAGCGAGTTTCGCGATGTCCCCGAGCACCCCGCGTGGGGGAAGCCCCTCTTGAATGAAGACCCGCTCGACACGGGGCGACCTTCCGCGAAGCGCTTCGCGAACCGGGTTCACACCAAACACAAAGCGCTCGGAAGCGGCGTCGCTGGGCGCGGTCATCGCCCCGCCCTAACCCTAGAGATCGCTTGTGTCGAGCACGGATCGCGAAGGAGTTTTGGCCCAGGCCGCGAAGCGAGGCGTGGCTGTGCCCTCTGGCACGGCGCGCCGAGCGACAAAATCATGGGCCAAAAGAACCAGCGAGGCGTGCTCGACACAAGCGATTTCTAGGGTCAATTCACTGGAACAGGAATCTCCAAATCTCTGACCTGCCGCGCGCAAAGGATTTCGGTGCAAATGAAGAAAACAATGTTGGCCTTCACTCGACCAGAAGTCGCACCGGCCATGACGCCCACCTCGAAAGCGGTGGTGCCGTCAGTCCCAGGTCGAACGTCGGCACGGCTCAGTTCTGCTTTCGTCAATGTCACGTTTTGCCCTGACAAGCTGATTTTAAGGGGGGAATCTGGCGACACATGGGAACCTGCCCGAGGCGCGATGCGCACCGTCAGCGCGCCGGTTCCTCGCGGCGCAAACGACGCCGGACGAACCTCTCCGGCGATGGTGTACAGCGAAGAAGGGTCCACGTTGGCATCCGAAGCGCGCGCGCATGCCGAAGCGCAAACCGCGAAAACCAGCACACCCGTTTTCATCCTGTGGCCTTTCGCGGCTTGGAAGCCCGTTTTGCGAGGTCCGCCAAGACTTCGGCCCGCGCAATGACCGCGCCGGCGAGATCCACCCGGCACGCACGCTCCATTTCAACGATGCCTGGAGAACTGTTCACCTCAAACACTTTGGGTGCCCCTTGCACGTTGAGCATGTCGACCGCCGCAACCTCTAATCCCATCAGCCGCGTGGCATCGACAGCGGCCTCGCGCATGGCCTCGGTCGCTCGGTAGCGTTCGAGCTGCGCGCCGCGATTCAGCGTCCGCGCCAAGCGCCCCCAGCGCGCCTTCCGGTGAACCGCTGCGATGGCACGCCCGCCGACAACAAAGACACGAACGTCCTGTCCTCGGCCCTTGACATACTCTTGAAGCACAATGTCGTGACCGAGTCCCAAAATGGCCTCCAGAGCTGCCTCCAGCGACTGGAGCGATTCACACACCATGACGCCGTGACGTTCCTGCCCCTGAATCAGTTTGACCAAGACGGGAACGCCGCCAATGCGCCGCACCATCGCGCGCAAATCACGCGTATCACGCGCCATCACCGTGGCCGGAATCGCGATTCGATTCGCCGACAAGAGTTGAAGCGCACGCATCTTGTTGCGTGCCTGACCAATCGCGGCCGCTGAATTCAAAATGGGCGTTCCCCGCAACGCAAACTGGTTGACCACGGCCAGGCCGTATGTCGACACGGACTGCGCGATGCGGGGAATGACAACGTCGCAGCTGGGCACCTTCTTGCGTTGGCAGGTCAATTCGGCGCTGGCGCCATCCAGCTGCATCTGGACGCGGAGCGGATTCAAGACGCGAACACTGTGCCCACGTGCCTTCGCCGCTTCGACCAAGCGCTTCGTGGAAGGAATCGACGCGGACCGCGAAAGAATCGTCACGCGCACAGGCGCTTCATCCTAACTCACAACCCAGTCACGATTTGAACGACAAGGTCGAGTGGGTCGAGCGCCGTCGATGCTTCAATGCGGTCGCAATATTGCCCCGCCGGGAAACGCAGAATGGGCCGACCTGGCGGCGCACCTTCGAGGATATAGGTCCAGGTGTTGGGACCGCTCACCAGGTTTTCACCTTCAAACGTCACCGAGATGAACTCGTTCTCGCTCGGGCGTGCGTCCAATTCCAAATCGCAAAGTCCGGGAACAACTCTTGCGCTGATGTCTGACAACGCCGTTTCAAGCTCTGTTCGGTTCGCAGCGGGATAAAAACGATTTTCGCAGAAACCGCTGATGCACTGCTCGCCCGCGCTGCATGTGGGCCCTCCGGGAGTGCCGCACGTTCGCGCAAATCCACCGGCCGTCGCCATGCCGTTGAGCGTGGTCTGCGCCGACACCCCAGCGGTATCGGCACCGAATCCGACAACAATGGTCTTCACACCCAATCCACTCAAGTTGGTGATCGCACTGACGGTGCCGGTGCGGTCAGAGCACATCTCGCGCGGATAGACTGCACAGCGCACGGGGTCGAGTGCACAGTCACACGCAACCGGGTCGACATTGTAGCTGTTCGGGTTGGCAGGGTTGCAGTTTGGCAAACCGTCCGTGAGAAGCAGAACGAAGCGCTCGCGGCACTGATCTCCGGCGCACTGTTGGGTCGTCAGCGGTGCGTACTGCCCCAGCATCGTCAGCGCCGGACCGGCAGGAGTTCCGCCACCTGTTCCAGAGGCTCCAGGAGGATTGCTACTGGAAACGGCCAAAATGTCAGAAAGCACCGTCTGCGCCTGCGCCTGCAACTCAAGTGGGACGTCTTGTGACTGGATGATGTCTCGCGTCACGCCGCCGCTGGCTGCAGTAGAGGGTTCAAAACACCCGGGCGGACCCAACGTGGCCGTCGTCCCTCCTGGAAATAACGCCAAGCCATACCGCACGTAGATGCCCGAGGCGGGCAAGAAGTTCGACATGGCCTCTTGCAGTTCAGACCAACGCGTGGGGCAAACCGACGTGTTGCAAGGCTGCGAGTCGGGCGCGCCTTTACGGCCACAAAGCGTCGTATTGGGAAGAATGCAGTCTGGGTCGCCTGGGTCAATCGGCAGGTCCATCGAGCCCGACTTGTCGACAAGCAGCATCACGTCTGGGCGCGGCGCGCGCGCCGTAATCACGCGTCGCTGCGTCGTCTGAGTCAACGCCAGCGGCTCAACGGGTTCAAAGTCATACGACTGACACGCAACCGTCGCGCAGGCCAAAGCTGTCACAAGTCTGTTCATCAGGGCCGCCACCTTACATACGTCAGAGCCAAGTTTCGAGATGTCCGCATCTCCCACACAACACGCATTAGAAGCTGAGGGTTCGCGCGCCTTGAGAGAGGCGCCAAAGGCTTGGAAGTCCAAGCACTTCATCGAGTGCCCCACCCACCAAAGCGGGCGCCGACAGTCCGCAAATCTTCACAGTCGTGTCACACGCCAGGGCGCGAGCCCCCAAAGCACGCGCCTCCGCCAACATTTTGGCGGGCGTGGCGGCACCCATCCCTTCTGCCCGCGTGGCTTCCGAAGACTCACGCTCGTTTTGGGGTTGGCCAAACGCGCCGCGGGCAAGCTGCCTGAGCGCGTCGAAGGCGAAGACGAAATACACCTCTTCACCCATCGCCGCTGCGGTGACACCGATGGACGCCGCCTGATAGGCGGGCGGATACCCAGCACTCGAGATAAACAGCATCGCGCGCGCGGCCATGGTTCGCGTCCTATCAGATTCCGAAGAAAGAAGGCGCATGCAACCGACCGTTCTTCTGTTCGACATCGATGGCACCCTGGTCACCACGGGCGGCGCCGGACGGCGTGCACTGGAGCGCGCGTTTGAGGCGCGATGGGGACGTGCGGACGCCCTCGGCGACCTGCGGCTGGATGGCATGACCGACATCGCCATCGTTCGTCATGGCCTCAAGGCCCTCGGGCGAAATGGCACCACCCAGGACATTCACGAAACGCTCGCTGCCTACGTGTCTTGCTTAGGCGAAGAAGTCGCGAACGCAGACGCCGCGCACTACCGCGTGCATCCCGGCATGCGCGAAGCGCTGTCAGCAGCAATCGCGCAGGAGATTGTCGCCGTGGGTCTAGGCACAGGCAACATTCAAGACGGCGCGCGGGTGAAGTTGTCTCGCGTGGGCCTCTATGAACACTTCTCGTTCGGCGGATTCGGCGACGACCACGAGCAGCGCGAACAACTTATCGCCAAGGGCGCTGAGCGCGGCGCAAACCAGCTGGGGCACGCCGTCACGGATTGCCGGATTGTTGTCATTGGCGATACCCCAAAAGACGTCGCAGCGGCGCTGCATATCGGCGCTACCTGCATCGGTGTCGGCACGGGCAGCTTTTCTGCGGCGCAGCTTCGCGCCGCCGGCGCGAAACACGCTTTTGATACCCTGGCCGCGCCCGGCGCCATTCAAGCGCTCTTGGACGGATAGACCTTGTCGTGACCGCTCTGCCCATTGATCCCCTCCTGCCGGCCGTCTGCGAGGCGCTGCGGACGCACGGGGCGCTGGTGCTTCAGGCTGCGCCCGGTGCCGGGAAAACGACACGTGTGCCCAAAGCCCTCCTCGACGCGCGTTTCGCTGACAAGGGCGACATCCTCGTTCTGCAGCCACGCCGTTTGGCGACACGACTTGCCGCGCAGCGAGTAGCGACAGAGTCCGGCGAAGTCTTGGGGCAGTCCGTCGGCTACCAAATTCGCTTTGAGGATGTCTCGAGCGAACGCACCCAACTGCGGTTTGTCACGGAAGGCGTCCTGACACGCCGCATCCTCGCTTCACCCCGACTCTCGGGTGTGAGCGTTGTCGTCCTGGACGAGTTTCACGAACGGCACCTCGCCACCGACTTGGCACTGGGGTGGTTGTCAGCGCTTCGAAAAAGCGACCGGCCTGACCTTCGGGTGTTGGTGATGTCGGCCACTTTGGAAGCAGACCCGGTCGCGGCATTCTTGGAATGCCCGGCAATGTACGCTGAGGGCAAGCGCTTTCCGGTCGAGCACGAACACGCGGAGAAGGAAGACGCGCGCCCCCTGGAGCAACAAGTCTTGGGGGCGCTCAAACGCTGGCACGCCCGTGGAGAAGAGGGACATGCGTTGGTGTTTCTGCCTGGCGCCTCCGAAATTCGAAAGGCCTTGGAGGCGTGTGCCGATTTTGCCCAGCGAAACGGCTTCGTCCTGAGGCCGCTTCACGGCGAGCTGCCGCCGCGTGAGCAAGACCTTGCCGTCGCGCCCGGTCGCGAACGAAGAATCATTCTTTCCACCAACGTTGCTGAAACCTCCGTCACCATCGACGGTGTTCGTCTTGTCGTCGACAGTGGACTGGCACGCGTTCCCACCGCATCCGCATGGTCGGGATTCACCACACTGCGCACTGTCAAGATCAGCCAAGCTTCCGCTGAGCAGCGTGCGGGACGCGCCGGACGCACGCAAGCGGGCCGCTGCATTCGCCTGTACTCCCGCACCGACTTGTTGCACCGGCCCGAGCACGACACGCCCGAAATCGCGCGCTTGGATTTGGCCGAAACCGTTCTTGCGCTTCACGCCAGCGGCGTACGAGACGTGCGTGCTTTTCGCTTCTTCGAGGCGCCTCCGGAAGCAGGCCTCAGCCAAGCGGAGTCGCTTTTGCGTCGCTTGGGCGCAATCGAAAAAGACGGCCGCTTGACCGACATCGGTCGTCGCATGAGCACGTTTCCTGTCCATCCCCGGCTGGCGCGCGTTCTTTTGGAGGCCGAAGCCAGGGGGATTCCCGACGAGGGTGCATTCGCCGTCTCCACCTTAAGCGAGCGCGACACCCGCCCCAACGCCCGAGCCCATTTCGGCGGTTCGTCACGGCACGCGCCCAGAGGCGCGGCGACCGACTCTGAATCCGACATCTGGGATGCGTTTCAGCGGTTTCGTTCGGACAACAAGGGCGCTTCCTCCGGCGAGACATCCCCCCTCCAGCGAACACAAGCTCAGCTGCGCAAACGCCTTCGTTCCGGAGCCGCGCGGGGCAACATCGAGCAGGCGCTGGGCCTCAGTCTCTTGGCCGGGTTTAGTGACCGCGTGGCCCGGCGAAAAGCCAAGACGTCTCGCGAATTGCTCTTGTGCACCGGCGGGACCGCCGAACTCGCAGCGCACAGTGCCGTGCAAACCGCAGAACTGCTCTTGGCCCTCGACGCCGATTTCACCGGGAAGACCGTTGCCGTCCGGCGTGCTGTCGCACTCGAGCCCGAGTGGCTCGTGGAAATTTCCCCCGAGTCCGTTGTGGATTCTGACACCCTTGTTTTCAACGAAGCCGACCTGCGCGTCGAACGCCTCCGACAGACCCGCTATGAGCAACTGGTTCTGGAGGCGCGCCGAGAGCCCGCGCCCCCATCGCCGGAGACGGAAGCGATGTTGCTGGCGCGCGCCCTTGCCGAAAAGCCAGAACGCTTTGTTCCCGCGGACGACTGGCACAGGTGGACCGCGCGCCTGGCGTGGGCGGCCGAGGTCGAGCCGGAGGCGCAGCTCCCGAAACCCGAAAGCCTTTGGGAAGACGTGCTGCGCGCTGCGGCGATGGGGTTGCGGAGCTACAAGGAGCTGGCGGCGCAAGACCTGCTCGATTTCGCGTTGGGGCTTTTGGACCCGCGGCAGGCACGGGCGCTGCGCGATGCCGCCCCCGATCAACTCGCCCTCCCTTCTGGCCGAACGCTTCGCGTTCAGTACAGCCTCGGCCAGGCGCCTCATGTGGCTTCCCGGTTGCAGGACTTTTTTGGAATGTCAAAAGGGCCCTTGCTGGGAAAAACCCAACGCCCATTGGTGCTGCACTTACTCGCACCGAACCAACGCCCGGTACAGGTCACAAGCGACTTGGCCGGCTTCTGGGCGCGCCACTACCCCGCTTTGCGCAAGGAGTTGTCTCGCCGCTATCCGCGCCACGCCTGGCCCGACAACCCACAGGCCGCGAGCCCACCCGCCCAGGTTTCTCGCAGAGGCGGATGACGGCCATTTCGGCACGTGCACGAATCAATGTTAGACACTTTGGCGCTCTATGCCGCGTCGCGTGTTGCTCGCCTCTCTCAAGGCCGGTGGTGGTCACCATGCGCTGCGCGATTCGTTCGACGCCGCGCTGCAGATCGCCGATCCGCAACAAACACGTTTCGAGCGCGTTGTCTGGGACAGCCACCACATGGGTCTCGACAAATTTTATGCGTGGTGCGTTCACAACTTCACGCCGATTCAAGGCGCCATTTATTCCCTCAGCGAAAGCCGCCTGGCGGTCGAGATCGCGACCCGCCTAAGTGCACCGCTTTACGCGGAAGTGGAAGCGATGCTGCGCACGCAATCTTTCGACACCGTGGTGTCAAGCCACTTGCTCTTGTCGATGATGTTCGCCAAAGCGAAACGGCAGTTGGGCGCGCCCACCGAAGTCATTGGTGCCATCCCGGACTACGGCATCCCGAGCAAGGCGTTCGTTCCACAGAACCCTTTGCACAGGCCCGATCGCCTCATTGTGATGGCCGAAGACACCTACGCCCACCTTGTGAAGTCTCGCGGCGTGCCCATGCAAGACATTGAGCTGTCGGGATTCTTGCCCCGCACCCCATTCCGCGGGCTTGCTGATCGCCTTCGCGCTGCGGGCGGACGCACGGCCCTCCGGGCGACGCTGCTGCGTGAACTCGAGCAGGAACATCCCGACTTGGCGCGTGTCAACCCCGCGCGTCCAACACTGCTCTTCTTGGGCGGCTCGGCTTGGACTGAAAAAACGCGTCCGGTGCTTGAGTCGTTGTTGGCGCTTCCCGAGTTCGCGTCCAAACTCAACGTCGTCGTCGTCTGCGGCAACAACCCCAAGTTCGCTGAAGCGCTGACGGCGCTCACTGCGCCCTACCGAAATTTCTCCGTGTTGGGCTTTGTGTCCGGCGAGTCGATGGCCCGTATCATGGCCGTCGCAGACTTCCCCGTATTGGGCAGCCTCGCGCCCGCAACGATGCAGGAGCTGTTCGAAGTCGGTTGCGGCCCGCTGATGCTTTTTCATTTCATCCCTGGCACCGAACCCCCGCACGTCGACTACATCCACAACACTGGCGTGGGTCTGTACGAGCCCGACGCAGAGAAGATGGTTCGACTTTTGATGCAGCTTTCTGGGCACGCACCGATGCCCGAAGGCCTGCGCGCACTTGCTGCTGGATTCGCTGACCGCGCGGCCTCGATTCGCAGCGCCAGTCGCGCACGTGCCCTTGCGCTGGGCGAATTCCTTGAAGGCGCAGCCCAGAACTTTCCGACGGCGCCTCAACCCCCGCCAGCCTTGCACCCTGTTTCCGTTTAAGGATTGGGCCTGACGGTGCGACTAAACAAGTACCGTCGCGTTCACTTGGTCTGGACCAAGTTCTTCGTCAGGTGAAAGAAGTTCCGCGCACCGTGGTCGCTGGACGACCAGTATGCGCGACACTTCCCGCTCGAAGTCGCCGCTCAGCAGGCCATCGCGATGTTGGCTTTTCGGCTCATGCCGTCGAGAAAGCGCCAGAGGGCATCGGCGGCTTCGGCGGTCGCAGCCTCGGCAGCGGCCGGTTCGGCGTGCTGATCGATGAGCGCAGCAATCGCGCGCGAGTGCTCAACGTCATAGGTGATGTGCGCCTTGAAAAACTGCAACGTGCGCGGGTCACTCACGCCGTAGAACTTCACGAGTCCGTCAATTTTCGA
>JBJXGM010000091.1:0-28731 GCA_046155985.1 Myxococcaceae bacterium
AGCTCGGCTTCGACGAGATAAAAACGCACCAACTCGCCCGCGAAGAGGCCATTCGGAGCCGTACCGCGGCCGGTGTCCGTCAGGAAATCTGGGGTATCGCACTCGCCTACAACCTTGTGCGCGTCGAGATGGAACGCGCAGCCGCAGAGGCGGGCGTCGAACCGCGGCGTATCAGTTTCGTGAACTCGCTCTCGATGATTCGAACCGCATGGGTTGTGTGGTCAGCGCCGCCGCTGGCTCCGGGTCGCATCCCGGAACATCTTCTCGACCTTAGACGCCAGCTCGGGCACTTGGTCTTGCCCGAACGCAGAACTGAGCGACACTACCCACGCGTCGTCAAAATCAAGATGAGCAACTACGACAAGAAGTGGGTCCGGCGCTCTCGTGTTAACTGACTGGCATTGGAGCTAGCCCCACGCAAAGAACGCCATCGCCACGAGCGGGAAGTAAACCAAAAACGCCACACCTAAAAATCCGAAGAGGTCTTTGAAATCAAGCCGCGCCACGGCCAAAAGTGGCAATGCCCAAAACGGCTGGACGAGGTCTGTCGCCATGTCGCCCCAGGCATAGGCGAGAACAACCTTCGCGGGTACAACCCCCAGTCGATGCGCCGCCTCGAGGAGGTACGGCGCTTCGATGGCCCACTTTGAACCCCCCGACGGCACGAAGTAGTTCACCAAACCGCTGTAAAGGTACACGACGCCGGGAAATGTTCGTGTCGTGCACAGGGATACGAAAACTTCGCCGATGCGTTCGGTGAGTCCACTGGCGCGGAACACCCCGTAGATGCCGGCGTACAAAGGAAACTGCAGCACGATGCCGCCCAACGTCGATGCCGCTGACTCGCTTGCAGAAAGAAGCTGCGCGGGCGTTCGGTGCAGCACAACGGCCAAAGCGAACGTCAAAAGAATCACCGTGTTGAGGTCGATGGCCCGCCAGCCGCTTGAGCGAAACCGACCGACCGCCCAAGCCAAAGCAAGCGCACCGAACCCCAGTGACATCCAGCGCTGACGGTCAAGCCAGACGCCATGTTCCTGCCCCCCGGTGTACTGTGTTTTTGCGTCGACAAGCAGGACAGGGTCAACACGCAACTCTTGGCCGTCCACCGGGTGCAGCAGGACGGCGAGCGCCGTCAGGCCTGCGACAGTTGCACCCAGCAACAGCAGGTTGAAGGGCGAGAAAAGTGTTTGGCTGACCGGAATCAGGCCCCAGCGCGATTCCAAAAAGTGCCCTGGCGTCGCCACCAACAAGGGTGCGGACGCAGACAGGCCCGCATGCCACGTCGCACCCATCCCGAAGTAGGCACAGGCCACAAGCAGTCGATAGTCCGCGCGAGGCTGTCGGCGTGCGATGGCGCGAACCAGCAGCGCGGACCCCACGAGCGACAACGCCCAATTCAAGGTCGCCAAAAGCATGCTGCACAGGGCGGTGAGTGCGACAGCGCGCCTGGGCGTCGTGGCCAAGGAGGCAACAGCTTCCAGCAAACGCTGAACGACCCGGGTGCTCGCTAGCAACGAACCGCAAAACAACATCAGCGCCATCTGCATCGAGAAGGACAGGAGACTGAAAAACCCATCGCCCCAACCTGCGACGACAGTGCCTGGGGACGCGCCCGCCCAAAACACGGCGAGCAACATCGCCATCGCAGTGAGCACGACCGCCATCGTGAACGAAGAAGGCAACACGCGGCTTGCAAACTCGCTCAAACGTCCCGCCAACCAGGCCGGTGCCCGTAGCGCGCGGTTCATGAAGGCAGGTGCTCCTGGGCCACGGCACGGAAATGTTCCACCTGTGCCGTCTGCCAGCGCGCGTCTTTGCCCAGGCAATCTGCCAAAAGCGCGGCGACAGGTGGTGCGCAGTCCATCGCCGCGCGCGCATCCAACACCAAAGCCCGCGTCCGCCGTGCGAGCACATCTTCCACGGTGCGCGCGCCTTCGGCTTGTGCAGCGAAAACCACCTGCGCCGCAAGGTAAGGCAGGTTCGGGTGAATCGGCACCGCGAGTTCGGCTCGTTCTTCGGCCAGCGTTCGAACGCGTGATGCCTCCAGGCCGTATGCGGAGAGCGCTTCGCGCGGCGTCCCAGGTTGCTCGGCCACCATATATTCGGCAGGCGGTGCACCAAACAAAGGCAAGTCAGCCGTCTCGCACTCGCGTTGAGACAGCCCTGCGACGGCGATGAGTTTGTCGACAGCGTCCTCAGCCATCTTTCGGTAAGTGGTCCATTTGCCGCCAATCAGGGTGACAAGCCCTGACTCAGAGACGATGAGTGCATGGTCTCTCGAGATCTTCTGCGTCGCCGCTCGACCACCCCGAGGGCGCATCAGTGGCCGGAGGCCCGCGTACGTGGACAGCACATCCTCGCGCTTGGGGGCACGCGTCAGGTAGCGAGCGGCGTGTTCGAGCAAGAAGGCGACGTCTTCGGCCCGAGACCTGGGACGCTCGCTCACTTCTGAGACAGGCGTATCCGTTGTTCCCAACAGAACCCGGCCATGCCACGGCATGACGAAAAGCAGCCGGCCGTCGTCGGTACGTGGAATCACCAGCGCGCTCGTTCCAGGCAGGAAAGACGGCGGCAACACAATGTGAACGCCTTGTGAAGGCGACAGCAGGGGATCGCAGGGCTCATCCAGTTGCCGAAGCGCGTCGGCGTGCACGCCGGTGGCGTTCAAGACGGCACGAGCGCGAATCCGAAACGACTTGCCGGACTCTGCGTCGGCTGCGACCACGCCAGCGATTCGCCCATTTTCTTTCACCAATTCGACAACGCGCACGTAGTTCAACAGGGTCGCGCCCAGCGCAGTCGCGGTTCGTGCCAGCGTGATGCCCGTTCGGGCATCGTCGAACTGGCCGTCGTAATACACAATGCCTCCCTGAAGGCCGCGGGAACTCAGCGTGGGCAAGCGCTCCAGCACATCTGCGCGAGAGATGATGCGGCTACGCCCCACGCGGTGCTTCCCAGCGAGGAAGTCGTACAACTTCATGCCCACGCCGTAATAAGGGCCCTCCCAAGCCTCGTACGCCGGCAGCACAAACACCAAGTCGCGCACCACGTGAGGTGCGTTCCGCCGAAGTCGACCGCGCTCCAAAAGTGCGGTGCGCACCACGCCGATTTGTCCCTTCGGCAAGTAGCGAATGCCGCCGTGGGTCATGTTGGACGAGTGACTCGACGTCCCGTGGACAAAGTCCCCTGCTTCGCACAGCACCACCGAAAAGCCGCGCTGGGCTGCATCGACGGCAGCACCCAGCCCACTCGCGCCGCCACCAATGATGGCCACGTCGAACGGCTCGGAAAGCCGTGCGATGTTTTTTTCTCGCGCAATGACCGCTTGGGGGTCGATTTGCGGTCGTTCCGTCATCATCGCGTGGCGCCTGTTGTGGTAGTTGGGATGTCGCTGACGGAGGCACTTCATCATGCAGAAGCTCGAAGGCAAAGTTGCGATTGTCGCAGGCGGCGCGGGCGGTGTCGGCGAAGGCATTGTGCGCGCTTTCCTTGGACACGGCGCCAGAGTGGCCGTCCCTTCGCGCGACTCAGCGAAGCTCGAAGCTTTGCGCCAACACGTCGGTGCTGACTTGGCCCAACGGCTTTTCACCTTGCAAGGTGACCTCACGGCGCCTGGCGGTGTTGATAAAATTCGGGACGACGTCGTTGAGGCTTTGGGCCCCATCGATGCTGTCGTCGCTTCCGTCGGCGGCTGGTGGCAAGGTGCGCCCCTCACCGATGTGCCGTTGGACACCTGGAACACCGTCCTGCACAACAACCTGACAAGTCATTTTCTTTTGTCAAAAGCGTTTCTGCCGGCGCTCGCCCATCGGCGTGGCAGCACGTACACGCTGATCAATGGGTCAGCGGCCGAGGCTCCGGTGGCTCAAGCTGGCCCCGCATGCATCGCTGCCGCCGCGAACGCCATGTTGAGCCGCGTCTTGGTGGAAGAACACCGCGGCGCGCCAGTGCGCATCAACACGCTCGTCATGGGGTCCATTCATACGCGTGCGAGCGCCGCACGGAGCGAACCAACGTGGCTCACCGCAGACGAAATCGGTGAGTTCTGCGCGCACCTCGCCTCGGAAGAAGGCCACATGATTCACGGCGGCCTTCACCACCTGCTGGAACATCCGGCATAGTGCTTAGAATGACGCAAGCGGCACGGCGAGCTCTTCCAACGGCGAGGTGACGAGGACGCCGTTTCTCAGCATGGATTTGTTGAACGTGCCGACGATCTGCTTGGTCGACTTGGGTTTGAGTCTATCGGCGTGGAAATACAGCGCGGAAGACACCGCCTCATCTGCCCATTTCGCTTCGATGAGCTCCATCAACACGCCATTCTGTACGAGCGCAAAATCGACTACGTCAAAACAGTCAAGACTGTTTTCCAGTGCGCTGGAAAATGGTCGGTGCGAAGCGAGCAGCCAGCGGCTACAAAAAATCGGAACACGACGCGTAGTAACCGCAGTCGCAACGCAGCTTGCACTTGCGCTCTTCCATCACCGCGCCGCAATTGAGGCATGTTCGAACCAGCCGTTCGGGGTCGGGTCGAAAGACGTGGGTCTGTGTCGCGAAAGGACTTGGTATCGCCAGAGGCGTTGGGGCCGTCGGCGTAGGTGAAGGCGGCTTCATTCGCCCGCATCTAAACGCGTCAGGCGCACAAGGTGCTACGGCTTTTCAACAACAGAAGCGCCGGGCCACAGTTCGGGCACGTCACCTGCAAGTTCGGCGTAAACGCGGTGCTCGTGGCTTTTCGTCCAGCCACCGAAGCCGCGGATGCCGGGCACCCTCTTCACGTCGACAGGGTCACGAACGCCATCGCCGAACTCGTTGTCGGGCGGAATCCCGTTCGGGTCTGAATAAGGGTCACGCGCAAACGGATCGCTCAGCGGGCCGAAAGGGTCAGCAAACGGGTCCGCAGCCAGCGGGTCGGACTTTTCAGGCGGAAAATCTGGCCAGCCATCGTTGTTGGGTTCGTTCACAAGCGCTCCCTTTGATCATTTTCGCCAGACCGAACAGGAGGTTGCTCCCGAAAACCGGTCCTGATCGTGGCGAGTAACCGGTCTAATGAAATCAATGAGTTGGAGAATTACACGTTCCGGAACGTGTTGTGCGTGCACGAAAACAGGTCAACGTTGCGCGTCCGGTTCGACTTCGAACCGGACGCTTCACCCAGCGGAAGTGGGTGATTCTTCATATCACGCTGACCAGGATCGCAGGATCATCGAAAAAGTTGTCAGCCTTAATGGCCTTGGCGCGTCAGCGACCGTCACGGCGGGCCACCGAAGACGTTTGATTCGATAGGCTTCCCTGACTCGGAGAGCGACGACCTTGTCTTTATCGCTTTTCGCGGCGGACAACGCCTGGAAGTGAGTGATGGTCCAGCGCCCTTAGAGGGTCTCGTGAAATCAATGGGTTGCAGAATCACACGCTCCGGAACGTGTGCGCGGCTCCAAAGCCCCCCAGAGTCGATCGCGGATCGGGTTCGCTCAAAGAAACAGGTGCCGCGCCACCGCCGACCACAAGCGCTCGAAGTCGCTCCGACGAAAGCCCGAGCCTGACAGAAACCAATCGACGTGGGGCGGGGAGAGGCTTGGTTGGTCGAAATGACCCAGCGTGTCCAGATGGTCCGCCCAAACGCCGAGCAACACTTCGCCCCAAACCTGCGAGAGCGTGGGCACGATGCCGTCGTTCGCTCGAAACCGTGGCAGCCGCCCGAACGCACGCGCGAGCGCTTTCGCATGTGCTGGCGAGGGAGCCGGAATTTGGTCAACCTGCACCCGCTGCGTGCGCCGGTAGAAGAGCGCATAGAGCGAATGCGTCAGGTGCGCGTAGGGGTCAATGCCCACGCCCAGGCGACTGCGCAAGCTGGGGCGCCGAGCTTGCGTCACCACCGATGCGTAGCGCACGCTGGAGCGGTCTGGCGTTTGTGCGTTGAACGTGCGCATGGCGCTGGGCGTGAGTTCGGGAATGAGACTCTGGTCCGAGCGCATTTCTTCGAAAAACTGCGTCAGCGCCGCCTGCCGCTCCGAAGAGAAGTCGGCCAAAAGGCCCGAAAAAATCTGATCAATCAATGTTTGCTGAGGCCCAAGTCGGCTTGCACGAGACAGCGTCGCACCGACCTTGAAGAGAATCGGCAGAGGCACGCGTCCGAACCGCAGCACGTACACCGTCACGAGCGACAGCACTTGCAGAAGGCGCGGGCCAAAGACGCCCTCGAAGAACTCGGCGAGTGGTGTTCCTTGGTGGGGCGTCGACAATGTGACGAGCGACTTCACGCGTTGCGCCAAGCGCTCTTGGAGTTCCCCGCCCGCCTGCGCAGCCGCGGGCGTCAAAAAGAGCCTGGCGTCTAAACCCCCACTGCTGTGCCCAATGATGTGAATCGGCCCGTCGTCGGACGGCGACTGCGCCGTGTCGGCAATGGTTTGCACCAGGTCGCGCACACGCGTTTGAAGAGACGCTGTCGGGTGGGACCGGACAACGACGACCTGTCCGGAAACGGAACCCTGAGACAACTCACGCCCCAGCCACTCGCGAACGTGGCCGAAGTAGACGACTTCACCCAAGTTGGCGAAACCGAAAAACCCAGGGACCAGGTACACGTGGTGCCGTCCTGACATTGACGGAAGACCTTAATCTGGGAATTTTCGGGCGCCTCGTGCGTTCCTTGGCCTAAGCCGCTTTTTTGGGAGGACCCGTGTTCCACCGCGCAATGATGACCCTTGGCTTGACGTTGGCGCTGCCTGTGCTGGCGCAGATTCCCCCGCCCAACCTGGCGTCGCTGGCCCCTTTGGTGGAGTCCACCAAGTCGGCCGTCGTCAACGTGGAGGTCCAATCCAAAGCACAAGACGGCATCGCCGAGATGTTTGACGGCCCCTTTCGCGATTGGTTCGGCTTTCAAGGCCCCAACGGGCGACCGAACGGCCAGCGTCGCGAGTTCTTTCGCAAAGGCGCCGGGTCGGGATTTCTCATCAGCCCCAACGGACTGGTGGTGACCAACAACCATGTTGTCGAGAACGCTGTGGCGCTGCGCATCAAGCTGGACGATGGCCGAACATTCGATGCGGATGTTGTGGGCCTCGACCCGATGACGGACGTTGCGGTGCTGCGGCTAAAGCAAGCGCCGAAAAATCTTCCGCACGTGAAGTTTGGCGATTCCGATGCACTTCGGGTGGGCGATTGGGTCGTCGCCATCGGCAATCCGTTTGGCTTAGCGTCCAGCGTGTCTGCGGGAATTCTTTCCGCCCGTGCGCGTGAAATCGGCGCAGGCCCCTACGACGACTTCCTTCAAACCGACGCCGCGATTAATCCCGGCAACTCCGGTGGACCGCTCTTTAACCTCGCGGGCGAAGTCGTTGGCATCAACACGGCCATCGTCGGCGGTGGCACTGGCATTGGCTTCGCCGTCCCCAGCAACCTGGCCAAAGGCCTTGTCCCTCAGCTGGAGAAAAACGGTCGCGTCACTCGAGGTTGGCTTGGCGCCTATGTGCAGGATTTGACGCCCGACATTGCCCAAGCGCTGCGCGTGCCCGTGACGCAAGGCGCGATTTTGGCGCGCATTCTCCCGGAATCGCCAGCTGCTGGGGCTGGCCTGCGTCAGGACGATGTGGTCGTTGCACTCGACAATATCGTTGTGACTTCCTCTCGTTCACTCACACGCAACGTGGCGCTGAAGCGCCCAGGAAGCACGGTCGCGGTCGGATTCTTCCGAGGCCCTGAGCGGCGCGAGCTGCGCATCAAACTCGGGGAACTTCCTCGAGAGGGCGCCGACACTGGCCCTCGCAAAGCGCCCAACGACAGCGCGAGCCCCAAGAAGCTGGGGCTCATGTTGGAAGACTCGCGCGAGGGCAAAGGGGCGTTCATCACCGCAGTTGCGCCTGGTTCACCCGCTCAAGACGCAGATTTGCGCGAGGGCATGGTGGTCGTGGAGGCCGCCGGCAAACCCATTCGCAACGCTTCAGAGCTTGCAGCAGTGCTGCGAAGTGCCAAACCCGGCACACGCCTGCTCTTGCGCGTCACGCAGCCCAACGCACCCGCGTCGCTCTTGCGTGCTTTGTCGATTCCCTAGACGGTCTAAGCCGGCAGCCACATACCAACGACAGCGCCTTGGGGTGGGCGGTTTTTCGCAAAGGCCCTGCCCCCATGCGCCTGCGCGATTCGCTGGACGAGAGAGAGACCCAGCCGAAGGCCTGGCGCGACATGTGCTGACGACGGCGCCGCTGGGGAGGCGAACGGATGAAAGACACCTTCCCCACTCGTCGACGGGAACCCTGGGCCCTCGTCCTCGACTGCGAATGAAACGCCTCCGTCCTCCCGCACAACCCGCAGCGCTTTCAAACCCGCGCCATGACGCTGGGCATTGTCAATGAGGTTCGCGAGAGCGCGACTGAGCAGTGTGGGGTCTGCGGACACCCCAATGGGCTCGTCGGGTGCGTGCAATAAAGACAAAGGCAGTTGTTGGCGCGTGAGTTCCCGTCCTGCGACTTCCTGCGCCACACACGAAGTGCGTTGGAGCGTTCCAAAGTCCACCCGAGCATTGGCCAACAGTTGACCGACCAGCGCGTCCATCTCCACCGTTTCACGCTCAACCTCCGCGACCAGCGCGGCATCGCCACCCTTGGTGCGCAAGAGCTCTGCAAGAATTCGCAGGCGGGCCAACGGGGTGCGCATCTCGTGCGAGACCGCCGCCAACAATTCACGTTGGTCGCGCAGCTGGCGCTGAACGCGTTCTGCCATCTCGTTGAGCGTTTGCCCCAGTGCCTGGGCTTCTTGGTAGGCGTGGCGCATGGGTGGCACACGCGCATCCAGCGCACCTTCTCCCAACGCTTTCGCCGTGGCCGCCAATGCGTGAAATGGACGCGCAATCCTGCGCGCTGCCCAACCGGCCGCGGCCCACATCACCAATCCCGTCAGGACCAAAATCAGCGGCCCCCGTGGCAGGCCGCCCGTTCGCGCGGGCATGTGGACTTCAACGTGTCCAAGGGTCGCGTCGCCACGCAGCACAGGAATGTCTATCAAGCGTCGCCCACCGTCAGGGCCCCACCGTCCCAGGTCGGCCTCGTCAGGCCCCAACGCGCGAACGTGCACTGAAAAACTCTCGGCCAGCTCTGCAGCAAGCCGCGCGCGTTCTGACGGCGAATCCCAAACGCTTTCAAAGCGTCGGCCAACGAAGCTTCCGGCGTTTTCCAAACGCCGCTTCCAAGGTGTGCCCTGGGATGTTTCCAGGAGGGCTTGCGTGAGCGAGAAGACACCGCCGGTCACCAATATCGCGCCGACGAACCATGCAAAGAGGCGACGCTGCAAGTTGGCCCGGCCCCCTCGCCCAAACATCATGCGCCGTCCTTGCTGAGCACGTAGCCCACGCCACGCACTGTCTTGATGAGCCTGGGCGTCTTGGGGTCGTCGCCAAGCTTCTGTCGCAAGTGAGAGATGTGAACGTCCACCGTTCGTTCTCCCACCACGACGTCGCCACGACCGGCCTCATCCAGAAGCGCATCTCGGGGAATCACACGCCCTGCCCGTCGCACCAGGGCGACAAGAACATCAAACTCGATGCCCGTGAGGACGATGGGTTCTCCACGTTGGTGCACGGTGCGAGCGCCCAGATCGATGCGAAGCTCGCCGACACCCAGCTGCTCCGCTTGAACCGTCGGACTGGAACGCCGAAGAACGGCCTTCACTCTGGCCAGCAACTCACGCGGCCCGAATGGCTTGGGAATGTAGTCATCGGCGCCCATTTCCAGCCCAACGACACGGTCCGTTTCGTCGCCTTTGGCCGTCAGCATCAGAATCGGAACAGAACTTCGCGCGCGAATCCGTCGGCAAACTTCCAGCCCGTCCATGCCAGGCAACATCAAGTCCAGCAACACCACATCGAAGGTGTTCGTTTCAAGCGCCGCCAGCCCAGATGGGCCATCGGAGACGGCCTTCACCGTCACACCGTTCGCCTCCAAGTAGCTTTTCAAGAGCTCCTGGAGGCGACGGTCGTCGTCAATCAGCAAGACACGCGCGGACATGCCAGCACCTTAGAAGAGGTACGCGCTTTCTTCAGCAGGCGCCGTAGCGGTGACCGTACATGCCCCATCTGCCTGCGTGCCGTGGCGCGCGCTCGAGCATTTGAGCCAACGTGTTGCGCTGCGTCGCATCCAGCGTGGCGTGGACTTTCTTGGCCGCTTCCCAAAATGCTTTTCGCGCTTCGCCCAGAACACCGTCGTGCCGTTGCCACATGGCTTCTGCAGCGGCGGCGTCGAGCGTCTCTTGACCCATGGCTGAAGCCAGCACCGAACGCGTCCCTCCCCACTCTTCACGGAGTGGGTTCATGGCAGCTCGAAACGCCTCAACGGCTTCTCGGAGGACGCGCTCTTGCGCCTCAGAGGTTTGGAGCCGATTGAACACCCAACGCATGCCCCAACCCCCGTTTCGCCATCGGCGACGCCGAACAATGCGATAGACGACGTACGCCCCTACGGCACCTGCGAAAAATCCAAACATGTGTGCACCCCTTCTCTCGGCAACGAAGGTGCGTGATTGCGCCTTCGCGCCGTTTCCCTTTGCTTAGGAACGAACCGTCAAGGGCGCTGTGTGAGAAGTGCAAAGAAGTGTGAAGCCTTGGGTGTCGGCGAGGTCAGCGGCGCGACGCTAGCAAGGGTAAGACGGTGTGAAATCGCCCGGATGCGTGATTCGTTCTCGACCCGCGAAGCCTGCTTCGAGCTCGTGCCAATGGCGCACTTCGGGCTCGCCCACCTTCCAACACAGGTAGACAGTCCGCCCCTCTCGCCAGGCACGAAAGTCGACCAAGCCATCCACGGCTTTAACTTCGACGCCCAGCTCTTCAAGCGGTTCCAAGCGCCGCTTCAACTCCGCCAGTAGGGCATCGCGTTCGCGGGCCAGCGGCGCCAAGACATCGCCGCCGTCGTGCGACCGGCGCCAAAGCTCGCTGAGCAGAAACTGCAGCTTCTGGGTCAAAGGACGAATCGCGTCGAACGTCTCTTGAAGAAGCGGGATAAGCCGGTTCGCCTCTTCAATCCCAAAATGGCGCATGGACCGCTCCCCCACGACGTGTGGCGACGGCATTAGACACGAGTTCAGAGGCGCCGGGGAAGAGGCCCTTACTTCAAAGCGAGGGGGACGATGCGCGAGCGCCGCATCTGCCGGTCTCGCGTCAGCAGGGGGACGTTGTGGACCACGCTCGTCGCGGCGATGAGTTCGTCGACAGGATCGCCCTGAAAATCGAGCGCGGTCGAGCGGCGCGCGACGTCCAAATCCAGTGGCCAGACGTGAACCGAAGCGAGCGCCCGAACCACTTCCGGCGCGCTCAAGTCCATCTTCAGTCGACCGAGCTGGACAAGCTTGGCCAGTTCCCAGAGGACGATGGCGGCAATCCCCCAAGCTTCGTCCAATAGCAGCTTGCGCTCTCGCGGCGTGACGTCGTCCTCGAGGCCGCGTACCAGCATATGCGTATCAAGGTTGAGCATCAGCGTCCCAACGCAAACCCGTCGACTCGAGCCCGTCGCGGCGCTTTAGCCTTCCCCGCAAAATGCCGAGCAGGGCCCTCCCATGGCGCTCGACCGGAATCAGACGCGCCACCGGCTTGCCTCGCTTGGTGACAAGAATGCCTTCTGGATCGACTTCATCCAGAAGCGCCAGGCACTGCGCCTTGAACTTCGCCGCCGGAAGAATCTTCATGGTCATATTATATGACCAGTCATTCTAAGTGTCCATCGTGGCCGAAGCGCCGTCGAAGACCCACGCGTGGCGAGCGTGACGGGGGGCGACCGACAACACGTTCCGGAACCGGCGACTCGACACCACATGCCAAGTCGGGACGTCAGAGCAGTGGATATTTCAGCCGCTTAGCGCCAAGCTCATCGACATCGCGTTGAGTCCAGGTGTCAGGACCTCACCGCCGCCGATACGCTGGCCGCCTGCACCGCGACAAGAGGCGTCACCGGCAGCAAGAGAACTTTCTCAACCGCCTCCCAAAATCGGTCGAAAAGCGCCTCTTCTTTCGCCAGGGGCGTCTCGAAGGAGAGCCCGCCAGCGGCCAACAAGTTTCGGCAGCGGTCTTCAATCGCGCGGCGGTGGGACTGTTCCTCGACAATGATACGCGACAACTCTTCTCGCACCTGCGCATCGGAGGTCACCGCACGGTACAGCGGATAGAGCTGCATCGCCCGACGTTCGACGGTGGTGGTGACCAGCAGGTAGTTCAAAAGCGGGTTGCCGTCTCCCCCGTGGGCCAACAGCCATTCGGCAAGGGCCGCATCCAGGTCAGCGAAGTAGGCCTTGGCCGCCTCCAGACAGAGGTATTCGTCGGGTTCGGCACCGAGGCGTTCATGGGCGAGCCGCTTCAAGACTGCCGCGTGCCGTGTCTCATCCGCCCAGTGTTGCAAGACATCGAGGCTGGGGTGATGGGCAGCGACCGTTCGACTGATTTTCCGCGCGCCGGTGAATTCGAGCAGCGACAACGTGTTGAGCCACGCAGCCTCCTGCTTGGAGGAGCGAACAACCACTTCCAGGGCGCTTTGAATGCGTTCACGCATGAATGGCGTATGCCTCTACCCGATGCCCTGGTGCAAGGCTTAACGCCCTATGCCTAACGCCCGATGAACAGCGCGAGCACGATTTCGACAAGAATCAACACGACGATCATGACGTCGAGCGTCACGATGCGGTCGGTATCCACTTCACTGCGCAGCAACTCGTAGGTGTCTGAGAGCAACTGCTGCTTTCTTTCCACGGACGCCTGCCAGGGCGCGATGCGCAACTGCTTCACTGCGCCTTCGTAGACTTTGGCCAAAAATGCATCGCCGACGATTTTGAGACTATTCTCGACCCGTTCGACCAGTTCTGACAGTTCAAGCACCGTCAGCGACACCTGTCGCATGAGCTGCCTGTAAGGGCTCCACACCAACATGAAGTTGCTGCGGTGCCGATCCGACAGAGCGCCATAAGTGCGCTGAAGCTGACCATCGAGCACATCGTCGTAAAAGCGGAGTTCCAAGAGCTGCGCGTTCACGATTTCCAACATGTCGGGGACATCTCGACTTCCGCTCGGCTCAAAAACGAAGGCCCCGTTCCAGTCGATAACCGCCAAGTCTCGATCGGTGTAGCTGAAACACTGTTCAACAGCGTCTTCGCGCTCGCGGCGAGAAAGCCTGTCCACCTTCCCGTCGGCCAACATGAGCTTGGGCAGGGCTTCGGACTGCATCAGGCTTTCGGCATCTGGATTGCCGCGAATGCGTTCGGCGAACACGACGGTGTAGCCTTCGTTTTGCTCCCACAGATGCGGCGCTTCGATGGCCGGGCCCAAGGAGTCCCGCAGCGGAAGCAAGACGTCTTTGGCCAGTTGGTCCACCGCCGGGCTGTCAGAGAGTTCGTCGACCCAAGGTACCAACGCGTCCAGCGTCATCCCTGGGGGAACTTCCAGGGTCAGCACAATCGATGCAGCGCCCAGGTCGAAAAGGCGCGCCCTGACGGCAACCCGAAGCTCTCGCTCGCCGAGTTTGAGGTTCCTCGGCTCAAGCTCGAGAGTGACCGGGGGCTCGGGGAGAACAACGAATTGGCTGCCCTCGCGCGTGAGTTGTAGCCGGCGCCCTGGCTGCACGAGCTGCTTCTCGACCCGGGCGAGGTCGATGCGGTCGCCCACATCAAACAGGCGGTAGCAGAGGACGCTGGCGCGCTCTAAGACAACGGGTTCAGCCATCTTTGCGCCGCCTTGGGCGTCCGTCATTGAACAACCAAGACACCCGCAACCATCTTGTCCATGGCGCAACCGTACGTGAGGGTACCGGTTTTCTCAGGCGTGAATGTGATGTCGACTTTCTGATTCAGCGGCAACGGTGCGTTAATCTTGTATTCGGGGAGAACAAGTTCTGTCGCACAAGTGTCATCCGAAGTTCGTGTCACGCTCAACCGCAAGGGAACGCCGGCCTTGACGTGCGCGGGCGTCGGAACGAATCCCTCCGCCGTGACGGTGAGCGTCAGAAGCTGCTCTGCCTTGGGTGCTTCTGCGGGCTTGGCCACTGGAATTTGCACGGGCGCTGAAACAGCCACCTCCCGCGTGCAGGCACCACCGATGCACACGCACAAAAGCAGCGTGAGCGCACGCAAGACGAGGCCGATGTCCGCAGCGAGAGGATTGGCCGATGCAGCAGATCGAATCATCCGTAGACCGGTCTAGCTCCCCTTCATCACGCGAGCGACTTCCATCAGAACTTCATCGGCCGTTGTCCCCGACGGCTTGGCCCACCCTGGCGTGTTTTCGCTGCGCACGTAGGTGATGCCGCCAGCGCGCCCCAGTTCGATGAAACCCACGACACCCGTTCGCCGCCGGTATTCGACGCGCAGCTCGACTTGCGGGGCGCCACCCACCGGGACCTCGCCCTGGCCAAGAGGCTCAGCGATGCCGATTCGAAATACTTTCTCGTTCCAATTGCGCCCAAATCCGTCCGCTTCTTTCCCACCGGCACGCACCAACTGCGTTGACCCGACGGCGGCAGCCTCGAACAGCTGCCCGCCCCCTTCTGCCGCTTTGGCGGTCACCTCCCACTGGGCGTTTTGCTTGGCGGAGGTGAGAATGATTTTGTCACCAACTTCCCACTTGCCGAAGGTATGGAGACGCCGATCAATGAGACGCATCGCCTGATTGTCCAAGTCTGAAAGCAGCGAACTGCTGACGATGAAAACTTCACCGTCACTCTCGCGGCGTGCGTAGCCGGCATTCGCGCTCGGGTTCGACACCACCTGGAAACCATGTGCTGCCCCGCGCGCATGGAGGGTGATGCGCTTCTTCGTTTCCAAAAACCCAAGCTCTTTGAGTTTCGTTTCGTTCAAGCGACCCAATGACCTAACCGCGCGCAATGGGGCCATCCGGTCCAAAGTGTCGGCAGCGCGTTCGACGGCAAACAATGTTCGTTCCGGCACCGCCGGCGTGGCCTCCACCTTGCTCTGGTCGGGCGCTTGCGGCGTGAGGGCCTCGCGCCCAGACTGCCGAAGCAGCGTGCGCCCGTCGCCAGGGAGGAGCTCGACCCAACGCGGACCGTCTTCGTAGCGAACCTTCTCCAGCTGGCGCCGGGGAACATCCAGCGCAATGACGTCGCCAGACTCGCCGATATCCGGACGCTGCCACGTGGCGTACGCAGCCACGAGCGCGATTGCCGCTAGTACGCCGTGAATCCAAACCCCTTTGCGCGTCATCCTCGAGCCCTCCGTCGGCGCGTGTAGAACATTCCGCCTGCCAACACGCCCGCGGGCACCAAAAAGACGGTGCCGTAGAAATACGCCTGTTCACGCTGCTGCGTGTGCTGAATGCGCACGTCTTGTTCCTGCGTTGTGGCACCGGCGATGGCCTCTTCGCCCGCCAGCCACTTGAAGGCATCTTGCGCGAAGGCAGGATTCCCAAGGCCGTTCAAAATGCCGTCTTGGAAGACTTCGGAGTCAGCAACGACAATCGCACGCGCATCGGCGTTCTTTTGACCGCTCCTCCCGATGTCTGTTCTCGTCACTGCCGCGGCCACGGGCCAGTCGCTTCGACGTTCCGCCGGAGCATCCAACAAGAAGTTGCCGTTCGCGTCGTCGAACGTTTCCGCTCGCGCGCGAACGGTGAAATCCACCGTCAAACGTGCTGGCTTGGCAGGGTCCTCCGCCAAGAAACCCGCACCCGGCAGGGCCACAGGAACGCGCCCCTGAGCTTCCGACAGCGTTGTCACCGAGGGATGCGACGAAAAACCACCCGTGACGATGAAACGCATGTCCGCGCGGGTCCCACTGGTGCGGACGTAGACTTGGTCATTTGCCAAAGTAACGCTTTTCATCGACAGCCCGACCGCTTTCAGAAGCGGCGCCACGTTTTCGGCAGCTTCAGGGTCGGCAGCAATCAGCAGTCGGCCGCCGCTTTCGAAATAGCGCGTCAGTGCCCCCACTTCTTCCGGAAGCAGCGGCTCTTTCGGCCCAAGCACGAAAACGCCTGCAGCGGTCTCCGGGATTTGGCTTGAAAGACCTTCTGCCGCGGAGAGTGGCCGCAAATCTTGGTTGAGCGCCGTCGCAATGGCTCGCAGGGTGGTCAATTTCGGCTTTTCAGCATTGGGGCCGCCGGACTCCAGCGGCAATTCACGGTGACCGGTGGTGACGTAGAAGGTGCGACGGGCCCGTGTGACAGCGAAGAGGGCCTTCTGCACCTTCTCATCCAGCTTGCGGAGCTCGCCGCGCGCTTTGTCCATCTCTGTGGCGATGTAGACGCGCTCTTTGCGCTGGTCTTTCGTGAAGACGATGACGCCGTTGTTTGTCACTTGAAGCGACTTCGCATGCGCGAGGTCGACTGCGGCATCGTACGAGATGACTTGCAGCCGCTTGCTGAGTCCGAGAAGCGGCTTGAAATAACCTTCAATTTGAACGGCGACATCGTTCCCGGGTGGAAAAAACAACGCCACCTCGATGGGTTCGGCCAACGCTTCCACCAACCGCTGCGTCCCTGCGCCCGCTTTCGATGTGCGAAAATAGGAGTAGTCCTTCGTCGCGTCGCGTTCGGTAGCGACGTACTGCAGCGCAAACGCGAACGCCAAGGTGAACGCCAGTGCCAGGCCTGCTCGAGCGGCTTCGCGCACTCGCCGCGTTTCCACCCGAGGCGCCACCGCCACCGAGGCGTACGACATTTCGGCCAACAGGGTGCCCAGCACCGACAACACCCCCAACAACGGAAAGAGCACGGTGAACGTGGTCGCCAAACGAGGCGACCGCGTCGCCAACGTTGGGACAAAAAGGTCTGTGGTGGGCAGATAGACCAAAAGCGCGACAACGCCGAGTCCATTCAAACCCCACAGCAACTGCTCCGCGGCCTTGTGCTCGGCATCGGCTCGCAAGAGACGCTGTGTTCGCCACAACATCGCCAAAACGACCATCGCCGCGCCGAGCAGCGAAGCCACCGTGCGCGACGTTCCAGACAAAAGCCGCTCGCCGACGAATACAGAAACCAACCCCAATGCCCAAAGCGCCGATACCCAGCGGCTGGACGCACCTTTCAACGCCATCGTCGTGCCTCCAAAGTGCGCGTCGCGGCAAACAACGCCACGTAAGTCACCAGCGCGTAATAGATGACGTCGCGCAAGTGAATGATTCCAGATTGAAACGGCTGAAAATGCTGGCTGTGAAGCGCCAGCGCACTGAACACATCGCTCAGCGGCGGGTCGGCGACTCGCGCCACGAGCCAAAAGAGCAACATCGCAACCAACAGAACTCCGCCGATGACCGCTGCCAGCAACTGATTGGGCGCCAACGAAGAAGCGAAGGTCCCAATCGCGATGGACGCGCTGCCCAAAAGCAAAAGGCCCACATAGCCCACGGCGATGTGGCCCATGGAGACTTTGCCATGCACCAAAATCAGCGCAGGCAAGTACACGGTGGCGAGCGTCAGGAGACTCAAGAACACAAACGCTGCCAAGTACTTGCCCAGCACAATTTCCCAATCACGTACCGGGGACGAATACAAAAGCGCCAGAGTGCCGGACTGCCTTTCTTCGGCCAACACCCGCATCGAGATGAACACCGAGGCGACCATTGTCGTCCCCGACAAGAAATAGAAGAACTGGGTCAGGACTTCTGCGGACAACTTGCTGCCGCCGCCCAACGCGAAGGCGTTGAACAAGAGCCCGTCGATGACCAAAACCATTGCTGCGATCACGTAACCGGTTCGCGTTTTGAGGTACGCCCCCAACTCGCGGCCGGCAATCAGCCAGGCGTTTCTCATACTCGTGGACCCTCTGTGTGGGACGCGCCCTGTGTCAGTTTCAAGAAGATGTTCTCCAGTCCCTCCGCGCCGGGCGACAAGCGCAAGAGGTCCACGTCGCGGTTGATCAACGTCTTGGCCAACTGTGGGGCCAAAACGCCAGATGCCCCGGTGGATTCAACGCGAAGCGTTGCAACACCCGCTTCTTCGCGCAGTACACGAACCTGCCCGACAGAACTCAGTGCCCGGAGCAAACCGGCCGCGTGTTCGCCCCCGCTGCGGACATCGAGCTCGACCGCTGAAGCGGTCCCGCGACCGCGCGACAGCTCTTCCTCGGTGCCGGAAGCGACCAGCTTGCCTTGGTGAATGACCAAGAGACGGTCACAGGTCTGCGAAATCTCCGAAAGAATGTGGCTGGACACCAGGACCGTTCGGTCACCCTTGAGCCGCTTGATGAGCGAACGCATCTCGACAATCTGAACAGGGTCCAGCCCGCTGGTCGGTTCGTCGAGAATCAACAGCGAGGGCCGATGCACCAGTGCCTGCGCGACCCCGACGCGTTGCCGGTAACCGTGAGACAACTCGCCGATGACCGCGTTGTGCACGTCTCGCAAGGCCGTAATGTCTTCGGCCTCCGACACGCGCTGCGTGACATCTTTCTTGGAGACGCCGCGAAGCTGGGCCACGAAACGCAGGTATGCGCCGACAGTCATCTCGCCATACAAAGGCGGCGTGTCTGGCAAGAGGCCAATGCGCTTGCGAATGTCATGGGGGTTGTCCGACACCTCAAACCCGTCGATGCGCACCGACCCTGACGTGGGGAGGAGCACGCAACCGAGCACTTTGAGGGTCGTGGTTTTGCCCGCGCCGTTAAGTCCCAACAAGCCAACGACTTCGCCCCGTGCGATGTTGAAGCTCAGGTCTGAAATCGCGGCACTTTCGCCGTAGTACTTCGTGAGTCCTTGCACCTCAATCATGGGCGTACGAATTAGCCCATGTGCCCACTCCGGCCCAAGCAAGAATCGATAGGTTGAAAAAAATGCCCCAACCGCCGTTCAGTACCGTTGAACAAGCCGTCGCGGCCTTGAGGCGTGGGGCGTTGGTCGGCATGCCCACCGAAACGGTGTACGGCCTGGCTGCAGACGCACGAAACGAGCTCGCTGTCCGCCGCATTTTCGCGGCGAAAGGGAGGCCTTCGAACCACCCTGTCATTGTGCATTTCGTCGATTCAGACACCGCTTGGCGCTGGGCGAAAAACGTTCCCGAGCACGCCCGTCGACTTGCGGCTGCATTTTGGCCCGGCCCTCTGACGCTGGTCCTGGAACGTGCGCTGGAAGTGCGGGACGTCATCACCGGCGGGCAAAACACCGTTGGATTGCGTGTCCCTGCCCATCCTCTCGCCCACGCCTTGCTGGCTCAGTTCGGCGACGGCGTTGCTGCCCCGTCGGCAAACCGGCATGGGCGCCTGAGCCCGACCTCGGCCGAGGACGTTGCTGAAGAGTTGGGCGCTGCTGTGGACGAAATCTTGGACGGCGGCCCCTGCCAGGTCGGCATTGAGTCGACCATTATCGACTTGTCGGGTGGCGAGCCGACCCTGCTTCGACCCGGCGGCGTGCCGGTGGAGGCCATTGAAGCCGTACTCCAGCGACCCGTTTTGCGTACGCCGCCGCCCACTGCCCGTGCACCAGGACTCTTGCGGTCGCACTACGCACCCAAAGCCGGCGTCGTTACGGTCTTGGCCACACAACTGGCGACGGAGGCGAAACGCCTCGCCCGCGGGGGCCAACGCATTGCGGTGCTGTCTCACGAAACGGTGCCCGCGTTGCCAGGGATGACTCATTTCCCGATGCCATCCCCGGTCGAGCAGTTCGCGCAGCGCCTCTACCCCACCCTGAGGCAGGTCGACCGCGAGGGATTTGATGTCGCGCTGGTGGCGACGCCAAGCGCAGAGGGCATCGGCCTGGCTGTCTTAGACCGCCTCGCGCGTGCGAGCGCTCCCAGGCCTGACGACGCGCCGAAAAAATAGGACGTCGACCGCATTGTGGGGCCAGTTCGCAGGCAGCGCCTCACGTGAGATTCGCTGAAAGCCGTTGCGCTCGTAAAAACGGTGTGCAGCGTGCATTTTGTCGGTCGTGCCCAGAGCGACTTCTTCCACGCCGCGCTCCGTCGCATGCGCGAGCAGCGCATCCACCAGCCTTTGCCCCACCCGAGCTGGAGCGCCGCGAAACGGTGCGGCCACAAACATTTTTCGTAGCGCCGTCCTTCCGTTCCCAAGGTCTTGCAACGCGAGCGTCCCGACGATGCGTTTCTCGGCGCGCGCCACCCAAAACTGGCCAAAACCTCGCTGATAGACGCCGGGAATGTCGAACAGGTCGGGCTGGTCCTTGAGCGAGATGGGCACGCCAAATTCGCCGACCTGAATCCCCAAAATGAGTTCTCGCACTTCAGGCCCCCAAGAAACCTCAAAGGGCAAAATGCGCACGGGAGAACTGCTTTCCAGAGACATGCCTGTCATGCTTAAGCAGGCAGAAACCACGACGCAAGGAGACGCAGATGTCAAAACCCCAGGGTCATGCGTTCTCTCACGTTCGACGCTACCCAGAATACGTGCGCATGCTGGCGCGGGCCTTCTCCACTCCACTCGTTGGTTTCGTTGTCATTGCGGGCAACCTGCTTTGGGTCGTTGTCAGTATCTCGTTTTTTCGTGTCGAGTCCGGGTTGAACCCGGCTGTCCACGACCTCGCCGATGCCCTGTGGTGGGGCCTCAGCACGCTGACGACCGTTGGGTTCGGGGACATCGTCCCCGTGACAGGCGAGGGTCGTCTCCTGGCCGTTGTCCTGATGCTGTCGGGGAATTTTTTCTTCGTCAGCTTTAGCGGGCTTCTGTTCTCGATTCTGCTCGCGCAGGCTGAGAAGGACCTCTTGTTGGGCCAACGTGTCACTTGGGCAGAGCACCACGCGTTGCTCCAAGAAGTCCGAGCACTCAGACAAGAAATCGCCGGGCAACGCCGCGCTTGAGCGGCCGGCACGAGTCCATAAAGCCATAGCTATTTCAATAAGATAAACGCCGCGCAACATTCTGCAGAACCTTGGGACAATGTTTGTCGCTCGTGCGAATCAACCCCAAAGCGCTGACGCCGCTTGCCAAAGCGCCTGTTGCTCAAACGCGGGGTGCGCTAGGGGGACTGCTTGGCGCCCGCGCCGGAGGGACATCTCTTTTGACATTGGCCAGTTCGATAGGGGCTTTTCTGCTGCTCGCTTCATCTGAGTTGACTGCTCAAAATCCGCCAGCATCTGCCAAACCCTCGATGGCACCAGCGGGACTCAGCGCACCCGTGGACGTTGTGCAGACCAGGCCCCTGTTAACGCTTGGCGTCGACCAGCGCGCCACAAACGTTCGCTTCGATGAAGAAGGCACCCTGCATGCGGACGTGGTTCAGCGCGTCACGCCTCATGGCGAGAGCTACGCAAGACTCCGTGCACCCCAGATGACGTTGGGGAGCGAATGGCGCATGGAGAACGATGAAGGACACGAGGTCAGCGCGCGCGTTGAAGGCTGTGGAACCGACGTTGCGCTGCGTCTCTTGGATGGGTCGGGCGCGCCATTCGGAAGCATCTCTCGAAACGACGAGACGTACCTCCTCCAGCTTGGTGACCGCGTTTTTCAGAGCGTCGGTGTTCAGGTTGATGGAACCCAGCAGCTCACCTTCAAATTGACCAGCGAATCCCATGGGGTGGGTCTGCCGACGGGGCCGTGGTTCACCCTGCTGTTTCACGCCAACAACGCGATCACCGAAAAACGCGGCTTTTCCGTCCGCGTTCTCAACACCCAGGGCCTCTCGCGTGAAGACGCCCAGCACCTTTCCGTCGCAGCCCCTTGGATGATGGCCTACATGCTGCACCGCCCTGTTTCGCCTGTTTCCGGGCCGTCGGGCGCATTCCACGTTGGCAATCGCCTCGCCACGCTCGCGGGCCGCATCCCCGAAGAATCGCTTGCGTCGGTCATCTTTCACACCACGCCCGCCTGCCCGTAAGAATGCTCAAGCGTTGGGGTGGTCCGACGCGCGCACCACCTCTGCCGACGGCGGACCCGAAAATGCCCTTGCCATTTGAGTCACAAAAGACACCCAGCCCACGTTCGCGTTTAACGAAGGCACCAAAACCAGCGCCTCGCCGCCCGCCTGCTTGAACAACGCTTGACCGCGAATACCCATCTCTTCGAGCGTTTCCAAGCAGTCGGCCACAAACGAAGGGCACACCACCAGCACACGACGGACGCCTGAACGCGCCAATTGGGGCAGGCGTTCATCCGTAAACGGTTTGAGCCAAGGCGTCCGCCCCAGTCGCGACTGAAAAGACACCGACCACAGCTTTGGATCGAGACTCAAGCGCCCTGCAATCGCACCGGCAATCCGAAACGCCTGACGGCGGTAGCAAAAGTGGTCGGCTTCGACGTTTGGCCGCTCGCAGCAGCCCTCCACACGCAGGCAATGTTGCCTTGAGGAATCGGTTTTTTGAACCTGTCGCTCCGGCAACCCATGAAAACTGAACAAGACGTGCTCTGGCCGATGTTCGCGCACAAACGGCTCTGCCACCTGATGCCAGGCATCCACAAAACCGGGCTGGTTGAAAAACGGTGGCACAACCGAAAGCGCCGGCACGTCTTCCCGCGCCCCCAGCACGTCGAACACCTTCTCCAGGCCCGAACCCGTCGCCGAACTCGAATACTGCGGATAGAGCGGGAAGACGACCAGACGCTCCACGTTGGCGGCGGCCAGTGCCTGGAGCGCCTGGGCCAAATCTGGCTGCCCGTAGCGCATTCCCACTTCGACTTGCCAATCAGAGCCCAGCGAAGACCTGAGCGCGTTGGCCAAGGCTTGGCTGTTGGCAAGAAGTGGCGAACCCGCAGCGGTCCAGACCTTGCGGTAAGCCTCGGCGGAGGTGCGGGGCCGGGTCGGCAGAATGACACCTTCCAGAAGAAGCCACCGCAAGGGCGCGGGAATGTCCACCACGCGGGGGTCAGACAAGAATTCTCGCAAGTAGCGTCGCACAGCCGAAACGGTCGGCGCGTCGGGTGTTCCAATGTTGATGAGCAGCAGTCCGAACTTGGCCATGACCGTCCGTTGACCTGCTTTCACTCCACCGCCGACGAAGGCCGAAGGACCGAGGCCAAAATAGAAATCAACAAAAGCCCCGCGATGATCCCGAGCGACATTCCGACTGGGACCCGGATGCCCCAAATGTCCGCCAGCATCTTGAGCCCCACGAAAGCCAAGACCGCGGAAAGACCTATTTTCAAATAGTGAAACTGGCTCATCATCGAAGCGACGACGAAAAACAGGGAACGCAGGCCCAAAATCGCGCACACATTGGAGCTGTAGATGATGAAAGCATCAGACGAAATCCCGAGAACCGCTGGGATTGAATCCAAAGCAAACACCAAATCGGTGAGTTCAATCACAAAGAGCGTCAGAAAAATCGGGGTGACTTTCCAGCGGTTGTTCTCGCGCACCACAAATCGTCCACCGTGAGGCACTGCAGACACAGGCAGCCAACGTCGCGCCAAACGAAGGGCCAGGCTTTGTTCTGGGTCCAGGGTCTCCTCTTTGGAGAAGGCCATCTTGGCCGCGGTGTAGAGAAGAAAAGCCCCAAAAATGTAGAGCACCCAGTGGAAGCGATGCACCAGCGCCGTACCGAGCAATATCAACGATGCCCGCATCGCAAACGCGCCGACCACACCCCAAAAAAGCAACCGGTGCTGAAACTGGGGTGGAACGCGAAAGTATGAAAACACCATTAAGAAGACGAAGAGGTTATCGACCGACAGTGCGTATTCGACCAAATATGCGGTGAGAAACTCGACTGCCCGCGCACCGCTCCAGAAGTAGGCAATCCCCGCGCAGAAGCCGAGCGAGAGCGAAATCCAAACCAGCGTCCACGCCACGGCCTCTCGGGGCTCAACGGGTCGTTCGTCTTTATGGACGAGCTTGAGATCGACCCAAAGCAGACCTGCGACGACCAAGTTGAAACCAATCCACAGCCACAGGTGAGGGTCCACGGGCGTCGTCTTAGTCCATCGCCGGCCGGCGCAGCACAACAAGCGCGTGCGAAGCGACTTCCAGGGCGCTACCGGCGGGCTGTTGGTCTCGCTTGTGCCCCTTGAAGTCCACCGTGTCTTCGACGATTTCCCAGGAATTCCCCCAGCGGACTTCCGGCAAGGTGAACACCAAGGCGCGTCGTCCGGCATTCATCATGACGAGCAGCGTGTCACCCCTCACACGATTCCCGCGGTCATCCGGCGTCGGAATCGCATCGCCTCCCAAGAGAAACGCCAGAGCGTGCAAGTGGGGATTCGCCCAATCCTCGGGGACCATTTCTTCCCCGTCTGGCCGAAACCAGGTGGCGTCCTTGAGAACGGAATCGCGAATCGTCACGCCTTCGAAAAATTTGCGGCGCTGCAACACGGGTTCTTGCTTGCGCAGCCAAACCATTCGCCGCGTGAACTCCAAGAGCGCACGCTGCCGTTCATCCAATGTCCAGTTGAGCCAAGAAGTCTCGTTGTCCTGGCAGTAGGCGTTGTTGTTTCCGCCTTGGCTTCGCCCCATTTCGTCACCGGCGGACAACATGGGCACCCCCCCCGACACCAGAAGGGTCGCCAAGAAGTTTCGTTTCTGACGTTCTCGAAGCGTGACGATTTCCACATCTTCTGTTTCGCCCTCGACGCCACAGTTCCACGACCGGTTGTCGTTGGTGCCGTCGCGGTTGTTTTCGCCGTTCGCTTCATTGCGCTTTTCGTTGTAGGTGACCAAGTCGTGCAACGTGAAACCATCGTGGCACGTGATGAAATTAATACTGGCCCAAGGCTTGCGTCCGGAAAGCTTGAAGAGATCGGACGAACCGGTCAGGCGATAGCCAATTTCCGCGCCTTTCCATGGGTCACCCCGCCAGAATTCGCGAAACGCGTCTCGGTATCGCCCGTTCCACTCACACCAATCCTTTGGAAAGTTGGCGAGCTGATAGCCGCCCTCCCCCAAGTCCCAAGGTTCGGCAATCAGTTTGACCTGCGACAGCACGGGGTCCTGGTGAATCGCCTGAAAAAACGCCGCCCCCCGATCAAATGCGCTTTCGCCGCGACCCAAGGCCACTCCCAGGTCAAACCGAAACCCATCGACTTGCATCACGTTGACCCAATAGCGAAGGCAGTCCGTGATGAGCTGCATGACTTGGGGGTGGTGCACCGCCATCGTATTGCCGGTGCCGGTGTAGTCGACGTAGGCACTCGGGTCGTCACGACGCAGGCGGTAGTACGTCGGGTTGTCGAGCCCGCGGAATGACAGCATCGGGCCCAAGTGATTGCCCTCGCCCGTGTGATTGAAGACAACGTCAAGAATGACCTCGAAACCTGCCGTATGGAGTCCGCGCACCATCTCCTTGAACTCGACGACGGGACCCGACCCGCCAGGTGAGGCATAGCGGCGCGTCGGCGCAAAGAAGGCAATCGGGTTGTAGCCCCAGTAGTTGGTCAACCCACGAGACACCAAGAACGCTTCATCGATAGCTTCGTGAACGGGCAGCAGTTCGAGTGTCGTCACCCCCAAATGCTTCAGGTGCTCAATGACCGCCGGATGTGTCAGCCCACGGTAGGTGCCGCGGAGTTCGGGTGGCACGTCCGGGTGGCGTGCCGTCATTCCCCTGACGTGAAGCTCGTAGAGAATGGTTTCATGCCATGGAATATTGGGACTTCCGACTCCCTGCCAGTCAAACGCGTCCTCGCCCACGACGCCCACCCGCAGCACAAAAGCCGCGTCGCCCAACGCCCGCAGCTCACGCGCATAGGGATCGAGCAACACACGTTCGGGGTCGAAGCGAAATCCTTTGTCCGGCGCGCGCGGCCCGTCGACCCGAAAACCGTACAACGCCCCCGGCGCCAACCCCGGCACAAAGCCATGCCAAACGTGGTGTGTCGTTTCGTGAAGCCGCAGTCGCCGGCTTTCGCGCGGCGGGTTCTCCTCAAACAGGCAAACCTCTACGCGCGTCGCCGACTCGGAATAGACAGCAAAGTTGACGCCATCACCTGTCAACGTCGCTCCCAAAGGAGCCGCCCGCCCAGGCCAAACGTCATCGCTCAAGTGCCCGCCTCCAGACGACGAACCAT
The DNA here is from genome assembly GCA_046155985.1 of Myxococcaceae bacterium. GTDB lineage: Bacteria > Myxococcota > Myxococcia > Myxococcales > Myxococcaceae > JBJXGM01. The sequence continues at coordinate 25,860 of JBJXGM010000091.1, forward strand.
ACGTCCGACGCGCGGTTCACAAAAAAACTGAGGGCCCGCCGCGCCGAAAAGTTTTCGGTGCTGCGAGCCCTCGAAACAGTGATCCTCGGAAACGACTAGGAGAGATGCCGACTGACCAACTTGGTCATCTCGAACATCGACACCTGGCGCTTGCCACCAAAGACAGGCTTCAGGTTGTCGTCAGCATTGATCATGCGGCGTTGCTTCGCATCTTGCAGGCCATTCTTCTTGATGTAGGCCCACAACTTGCGAACCACCTCGGTACGCGGCAACGGCTTGGTCCCGATGACTTGCGCGAGCGCGTCAGACGGGGTCAGTTCCTTCATGAAGGCGGCGTTGGGTTTGCGCTTGCCACCGGTTTTTTTCGCGGACTTCTTCGCAGCTTTCTTCGCGGCCATTCTGGTTAGGTCTCCTCCCCTTGCCGGGGACGTTACAGGCGCAGCGATGAGCCGCGCCGCGAGGGGTCTCGTAGCACCTTCCCGAGGGGAAAACACGTCTGTTGAAGCAATTTTCCCTCGTGCAGACCCCGGCCACGTCAGGCGAAGTCAAGTGTTTGCTGCGAAGCATTCCGTGAGCATTTCGCTGATCGCGGCAGCAGACGATGCCCACAACGCGATACGCGGTTTCGCCGAAAAGCATGAGCCTCCCCAACGATGAGGCATAACCCCCTGCAATCTCCACAGGTTCGGGCGCTCCAGCCTTGATTGGTGACCAGCCGCGGTTGAGGGCGGTCGACCGAGAGGACTGAGGGCCGGGGACAGCCCCGAGAGCGCCGTCACAAATTCGCAGGTTGAGGAAGGCAAGATGACTCGAAGGCTGCTGGGGGTGCTGTCCGCCCGGCTGCCTGAATTGCTGATGGAGAAAGTGAAGGACCCACGGAAACGACGTGGCCGACGCTGGCCCCTGCCGTCGCTGTTGACGTCAGCGCTTTTGGCGATGGTGAGTGGGGCCAAGAGTCTCGCGGAACTGGAAGCGCTCACATGTGAGTTGGCGGTGTCGACACGCCGACGTTTCAAAGTGCTGCGCCGTGTTGCGGACACCACGCTTCGTGGGACACTTCAAAGCGGCAGTCTCGGAATTAATCCGCATATATGGCAAGAAGCTTTTCCAACTCGCCACCGATGACGCAGCTTTCCATGCGATGCCCCGAGGATCATGCTGAGGCGATCTTCCACGATTGGAGATCGCATGAAAAGCCAGGCTGTAGCAGTGAAAGTGACGAAGTGGCAGCGGGTTGTGCTCGAGGGACTCTGTCGGGCCTCGGGAACATCCCAGCAATTGGCGGAGCGTTGCCGGACTGAAGTGGACCCCGAAAACTGGACAGGGGCTTGTGGAGAACAATGAGGCTTTGCGGCACACGAAGTGCCACCAAAGAAAGCAAACATCGGCACCACGATGGAGAGGTCGTTGAGGTCCTTGAAGGCCGACAAGGAGGGATCAGGATCAAGCTATTCCGCCTATGCGCCCATGCTTCGTACGCGCGCGCGAATCGTTGTGCTTGAGCGTCGTCATCGAAGTCGACCACCCAAGCAGCGCAGGTTATTCCGCCGCGGGCAACCACCTCGAGACGGTCTGCTATGCGCTCTGGGGCTTAGCGTGTCCTTCTAGCGGGGCTCATCACCCAAGCGCGACTTCATCTCTGGTTCATGGAAAAACACGTCGAGATGTTTCGCTAAGATGTCGAGGTCGACTTTCTCAACGTCTCGCACGCGGTCCGAGAGCTCTAAGAAGGCGCCGCCTAGCCTCGGGCCCATTGGCACGTGGCGGGCCGCGCGGTCGTAGAGAGTGCCGGCGGGGGCGCTGGAAATGACCTGCTCCACGAGTCTTTGGAGGCTTTCGCGCAGGAACACGTCGCACAAGCGCCAGCTCGCATTGTCGAGAGTCCACTGCCCACCGATGAAGAGCCCGAGAAGAGCGGTCTTCAACACCTCAGGAACAACGGGCTCGTCCGGATACGCGGCCGCGTTTCGCACGTAACCCAGCTCTCGGTCACCAAATGGCAGCGGTTGAGGATGTCTTGCGGTGCGCGTCATGACCAATTCTCGAAGCGTCTGGGTCAATGTTGTTTGGAGCTAGCGGCGGACCAGGGCGATCGCATTTCGAGTTGAAGAAAAATCCAGGAGGATCAACTTTCGAAGGGTTGGGGTCGATCAGTAGGAATGACCGAGCCCAAGAGCGCCCCCGGAGCCTCAATTCCCAGCGAATTCGAAGACATGCCCGACCCTCGGGTGGAGCGCGCGAAACGGCATGAGCTGTTGGACGTCCTGGCGATTGTGCTGAAGCGCCTCTTGGCTCTCATTCCTCCAAAGCGTACGCACCTCACCCGTTTCTGCGGCGTCTTCGCTCCGAATGCGAGTCTGCGGCCCCAGGTGGTGCGTTCCGCGGAGGCGATGTCCCCGTCACCTGCGCACCCGGCGCCGCCGCCGCGTGCGTCCGCTTTGCTGCCCAAGGCCCCGCGAACGGAAACCGCGCCACGGAGGCGACCGCGCATCGACTGGGCCTTCTTGCAGCGCCATACCTTTGCAGCCGACGTCTTTCGATGTCCCTGCGGCGGCAACCGCACCGTCGTCGCCCTCGTCACCCGTCGCGCCACCGTCGACAAAGTGCTTCAAAACCTCGCGAGAAACTCGGGCCCACCGCCGCTCGCGACCGCCCACTCGCCGCCCCAGGCCCAATTGGCCTTCTGACCGTCCCGCGCGCCGTTCGCGGACCCAGACAGAGCTCCGACGGCGAGGGCATACGTCCGTCCAAGGGGCCGTTCTCATCGCGGACGGCACGCTTCTCGACGCGCAACCTCACCCACGGCTGCTGATTCTTCCCGCCCCCCTAACCTTCGCTCGCTCCAATTCCCCGTTTTGTTTCTCCTCAACTT
>JBJXGM010000095.1:0-17347 GCA_046155985.1 Myxococcaceae bacterium
CGTCAGCGGCGCCATCTTGCGAATCCTTTCAGAAGTCCACGCATCACTCGTGACTCGCGGGGAGAGCCAGGGGGGCGCGCTTCGTCTCGCATATGAAGCCATCTTTCACCGCTTGATGGCCGCCGCCGAGATTCTCCCGAATCACTTTCTTGAACCGCGAGACGTTGGACTCGCGTTGCTGGCAGTGGAGAGGCAATTGGGGGGTTCCTATTTGGACATTGTCCGCCGCGAGTTGTTGCGTCGTGAGATCCTCACCGACGAAGACCTCGCTGCGACTGGGCCCTCACTCGCCGGCCCGTTTCGAGATGAGAAAGGAGAGGGCAAACTGAATCGCCGAAACGTACAAAGCTTCGTTCAGAAATACGCAAAGGAATTGGGTGTCGAACGCCCCTTGTCGCTCAAAGTGGATACTGTGCATAAGACCCTCACTGGCGGACAGATCATTCGTTTTCAGCTGACTGAACACCCGGGACAAAAGCACTCTCCTTTCCGAAATCGTGGTGCTATGGTGACAGACTCATCCGGCAACTTGATTTTCCAATACCAGCCTCTCCCTCCGGATGTGACGTCTAAGGCCGTAAGCGCGCTCCTGAATCAGATACGCGACTCGATGCGGAAGTACGGAACGACGTCCGTGCTGATCGACGAGGGGCTGATCATTTCTCTTGTCGACGGCGAGTTATGAAATTCGTCCCGCTCGACGGATGCAGAGTGATCGGGGGGCCGCTAGGGGTGAGAGTCCAACGACGTCGCCCGGGCTCGACAGCGTCGGCTCACCGCGTGACGTGCCGGAAAACCGCGGCTATTTTGCCGATGGAATGCGTCCGGTTGGCACATGGCGTTGGCGCTTTGGGTCGGTGCTCTTCGCCAGCCTGGCCTTCGCCTCGCGCGGGCGCATGGGCTGGAGCATGACCTGCAGGGTTGGACGGTGGTTGTCGGGCAGGGTCGGGCGACGCGATCGCTTCGTTGGTATGGGGAGGTCCAGCCGCGACCGGGCGAACGCATGACGGCGCTGGACCGCCCGACTTTCAGCGGTCGACGATCCGCGCGCGCGGGGGTGAGTCGCGCCCCAGGCGTGTCGCACCGCGGGGAGTGGGCTCGACGCATCGCAACGACAAAGCGTCGAAGGCATCAACCTTCGGCGGGTGGGTGCTGCACAAGGCCGAATCCTCGGCCTCTGTGTAAAGTGCTGCCCGCGGCGTCGTTGCTGGCAGCACGTCTACCGGGGAGAGCGAACGCGGCTCAGTGACTGTCACGGTCGCTAGCGCCGCAGCGAGAGCCAATGGCATCCAGCGCTTCTGCCCGGATGACTTGGGAACCCCCGAAGCCGGTACCGGCTCTGGCGGGGCAAGCTCTTGCGGCATCACCCACTCTTGGGTGGGCCAGTCATCCGACAGCGCCGCGCGCAGAGAGCGTCGCTGGCTGAGGCGTCGAACTTCCTCGGCCACAAGCGCGGGCGACTCCAACCTGTCCTCGGAGCGTGGCGCCCAGCAGCGCGAGAGGAGGGGCTGCAAACGCGCGAATGCCTCCGGAACCGGCGGGCGCGCCATGCCCAGGTGACGTCGCCCCATTTCGTCAGCGGTCACACCAGGAAAAACGGGCATCCCGACAAGAGTCTCGTAAAGCAGTAGCCCCAAACCGTAGACGTCCGAGCGCGCATCCAACCGTTTACCCTGCCACAGCTCAGGGCAGCGGTAGAGCGCTTCTGACCAACTTGGCGCCCGCGACACCGCGGAGCGAGGCGCCAAACCCAGGCCGTAATCCATGAGCCGAGCGCCTTGGTCTCTCACATACACCATGGCTGGCGACAGCTTGCCGTGCACGAACCCCTGCCCGTGCAAGTAGGTCAGCGCGTCGCACACTTGAGCAACGAGATTGAGCCCTGCCTGGAAGGACATTGGACCTTTGGTGCGCAAGAGCGCCCTAAGGTTTTCACGCGGAAGCGGTTCCGTGGCCAAAAACGGCCGGCCGTCGTCCGTCCGCCCGAGCGTGGGACGCGTGACGAGATGTCGATGCGAGAGTCGCTGACGCCGCTCGGCTTCGCCGAGAAACCGGCCCACGATTTCGGGCTGGTCCAAAAGCTCTGGACGTAAGAGTTCTACGGCTGCGGGGGCGCTTTCACCCGCGAGTTGGGCCAACCAAACCTCGGTGGCTGGGCCCCCTGCCAACCTTCGGAATGCGACGTAGCCAGACATTGAACGAGCGCAGGCTACACCTGCGGCCCCACGGCCGACGATGTGGGATGCGAAACCACCCTAAAACCGAAGCGAAATCAATACCTTGCCGTGTGACGTCAGCCCTCGTAGTGAAACCGAAACGTCTCCTCGACACTGCCCGCGAGCGCCCGGGCAACGGGGCAGTTGCGCGCGACACCTTCCAGCTCTGTCCGCTTCTGAGCCGGCAACGCTTCGGGCATGTGGATGTCGATGATGAGGTGGGCAATGCGGCGTGGGTTGTTTTCCATGCACTTCTCCACGCGCCCACGGGCTGGCCCAAACGAAATTCCGTTTCGCTTCGCGTAGAGGTCCATGGTGGTCATCGCACACGTTATCAGCGCCGCGGCCACGAGGTCGGTCGGTGAAAATGAAGCGCCCGTACCGCCGTTGTCCTTCGGAGCTTCGGTCCGCAGCACTGCCCCCGACGGCCCGTGGGTCAGCGTCGCGCGAAACGGCGCTTCGGTTTGCGCTGTGATGAGAACGTTGCCGCTCGCTTCAGCCATGGACTTCCTCCACATCCCAATCCAGCGTTTTCATCAATTCCGGTTTCCGAGACACGACTTCCTTGTCCAGGCGCCGAATGGCGGGTCCCAGTTCGGCATAGAGGCGCTTGGGCTTTCGCTTGTAGCCCTCCGACAAGAGCGCGTGCGTGAGCCAGGGGAACACAGCCGTCACGTCGCAGTGCACGTAGACCGAGCCCGTCTCCACTGCTTCCATCGAGACCTTGCCCCAAGTGTGGCCTTCCCCTGCCGGGCAGCTGGAAAGCGCGCCGTTGTCGACCGGGTCGACACAAAACTGCACGTCGATGTCGAAACCCCGGGTCGGCACGTTGAAAATTTGGTCGAGCAGGGGTTCGCCCTGAAGCGTGTAATTCTTGGGCACACCACCGCCCAGAATCCAAATCGCCAAACGCGTGCTGCCGGTCTTGCGGCAATGATTCTGCAACGCAGCCATCGCGTAGACGTCATCGTTGACGTCGATTTCAAGCTTGAATGCGTCGCCCAAGAGGCGCCGCATCTTGACGATGTTTAGAAAAATTGAACCATCCTGGACGGCACCTACGAAAATCGGCACGCCGTAGCGGTAGCAGGTCGAGAGAAGCGACGGCTTCTTCGTCCCCAGCGCCTGCTCAAGCTCGTACATGGCTTTGCCCAAGAGCCAATGAAACTCCGGGGTGGTCATGCGACGCTGAAACTCGGGCCCTCGCATGATGGACGAAAACAAGCGGTCGGTATCGAGCAACGCTTCTTCCCAAAACCCCAAGTCATAAATGCGGATGATGCGCGCAACGCGAAGCGCGACATCGCCCGCGTTCGGGTTCACTTCGCGAATGCCATGCCCGATGACTCGGTGCGCGTCGTGGTAAAGGTTCGCGCCGGTGGTCGTGATGGCCGAAATCACGCCCCGCTCGACCAACGGAATCAGACAACTTTGGTGCAGCCCCGCCGGCGTCATCGCGCCCGACAGCGTGAGAAACACGGCGGCATCTTCTTCCAATGACCGCTGCATCAATTCGAACGCGGTGCGCTCTTGCCGGCCGACGTACGCACCGAAAGCGTGTTCCAGGAGCTCGCGTGGTTTTTCTTTGCCGGTAATCGGGCGGGGATCGACGTGCCGCGCACGGTCGTATTCGCCGCGAAGATTCTTGGGTTTCGGGTTGCTCGTGGAACGCTTCTTCGCCATGCGACGCAGATATCGTGCACCGAGAGGAAGCGCACGGGAGAATCACTAGTTGGGAGTGCCGCGTTGGATAGAGAGGCGTCTTTGCTAGGTCGAGGAAGTGAGTACCCTCACCAGGCCGTCTCGGACTTGTCGCATTCTTTCGCCAACACGCTCGTCCATTGCGACCTTCGCGCCCCCAGGGGGCTCAACAAGAATAGTGAGGGTCCGTGGCCCAACCCCGGCGGCGAAAAGTTCGTCGTTCCCCAGGTGAAGTCTGTGCCGCCCTCGAGGCCCCTCCACCAGTAGGGAAAGCCGAAACTCGCGCCCATCCACACTCGCCGTCTTGTTGCCATCTGCCCCTGCGACGAGCGCAATTCTCGTCGCCTCCGGCAAGACATCGATGAACCTGCGAAGGTCGACCTTCACCCAACCGGGGAAAACTGGCTTCAAACTGAGTCGTGCCAATGCCAGGGAAATCGCTTCTCGCGAGTCCAAGCGTTTCGCTAACTCCTGTCGATCCGCCGGGGCCACGCCATGGGGCGTAACGAGGTATCGACCACCGAGCCTCTCACCTTCGACGAGTGTTCCTGAGTAACGAGTTTTTGCGTTGCGAATGTTTCGAATGTCATTTTGAACGTCAGCGACTGACGGCTCGGCCGGCTTCCCATAATGGTTCTTCGCGTTTCCAGAGCGAGCGACTGCCCAAATGAGACGTCCGACTTCTTCGATGGACTTGCAGACGAATCCAGACGCAAGATCATGCGTCTGCACCTCACCAACGGCCGAAGCCGGTGCGCTTCGAACTTTCGCCGGCACAGCATCACCGTTTTCTCGGACGGCGGCGTGCCGCAAACCAGCCGTGCTTCGCACGACGCTTGTGGAATTCATTCCAACCTCTCCTTTGGGTGCATTCTCCTCCTCCAACCTTGCAATGTTGCGAATGCCTGGGAACGTGACGCAGGTGGTGGGTACAAACAGCAATAAAGTTAGTTGTTTCCGCGGCAGTGACTTTCAAGTGAACTTCCGCCCAGCGCGTGAAGCGGTGTGGCTACCCATTCGCTCCTTCGGTGTTTGCCCCTGAGGGCCGACCGGCGCTCTGGCTCATCCATCATTGCGCCCATGCGATCGGTGGTGATGCCCGTGCGGCCGGCGTTTGCTGAGAAAAGCTTCAGGGTTGGTCGGGCCCCTTGGTCGAGCCTTGGCGATACCCCTCAACGGCCGCCTTGGCCGCTTGCGCAAGCCGATCCTTGCGACTGATGAGGAGCCCGACTGCACCCCCAATGACGAGCGACGCTCCCGCGGTGAAAGGTGCAAACAGAGCGCCGATCGCGACGCCTCGCCCCGTAGGCCCCCTGTTTTTGAACGCCTCCTCGTAAACGGCCTGGACAAACGCCTTGCCCGTCCCCCGTACGTCTCCCATCGCTGCTCTCCTCGAAAGTTCGTTCAACCTAAGTATCGCCACAACGCGTTGAGAGTTTCCCCCGACATGTCCATTCCTTGTCCATTCCCCCCTACCGCGCAGCGCCGGACGTCAGTCCTGCCAGGCATCCCTTCCGCGACGCGCCGTCCAACTGACGCGTGCGTCTTGCAGGTACACTTCGGGTTTGCACCCAAGCCCCAGCCGATACGGATAGGTCACCTCGAACGATGGCCGCCCTTCGAACCACGGCGCGAGCCCATGCAACGTGAGGCGGTCGAACTTGTCACGCTTCTCAGGGCTGATCAGATTTCGCAGGAACTCGTTTGTGGTGAGCAAATAGCTCGCCAGTCCTTGGTGCTCCAGCGCCTCGGCCTCATTCTCTGGCGTCCTGTGCAGCATCCGCTTCAGCGGCAGATGGTGGGCCTGACAATTCACCAAGCCTAGGAAATCGCGCAGCACCTCTTGAAGATGGTCGGGCACGAAGTAGCCATCGCGCCCGAAACCTGCACGCCCGGCGAAGAAAGTTTGCGTCGCTCGATCAACTTCAGCGGCAAGCGTTTGGCCCCAGGGGAGTTCCACTTCGTCAATGCGCCGCTCCATGACGGCCAGCACGCCCCCTGGCTTCAGCGTGCGCTTCATCTCGCGCATCGCTGGCGGCATGTCCGGAAACCCTCCCTTGCAGCAGAAGGCGAAGAGCACGAGGTCGGCCGAGTCCGATCGCAGCGCAGAAGCCTGGCCGGTGCTCACGACGGGGTGTAGACGCGCCTCCCCCGTATGAGGCCGCTGCAACTCTCTCACGTACTTGGAGAACGCAGGGTTATTGTCGATGCAAACGACGCGGCCGCCGGGCCCGATTCGCTCTCCCAACATGCGCGCGAGCGCTCCAGGGCCTGAACCCACATCCACTGCGGTGAGGCCCTGGGTGCTGCACCGCGTCCCGACCAGCCCGAACGCCCGGGCCAGCATGCTGCGAATGAACGGCTCGTGCGCCAACTGAAAGCCCAGCAGCTCTCTCGCGTAAGGCGGTACGCCGAAGTGCTCAACAGCTTCAATGAGGATGCTGCTGCGTTGTGAAGGCCGGCCCACGGACATGTTTTCATTATCCAAAGGACGGCGCCGAAGTTGACGGCCATGCCACAATTGGCCTCTTCAAGCGCGCGGTAGCCGGCTGTCGTTTCGCAACTCCGGTCAGGCTGCCCGCGCTTTGTGGATGAGAGTGGCCTACGCAGTCAGCCCACCCGTCGTCAGCGCCACCGGCGCCTTTGGGCTGAGTTCGCTCATCGCCAGCTGGTCCAAGCGCGCACTCCGATAGACATCGAGCATGCGTTGTTGGCCAAGTTTCCAGATGCTGTACATCGTGCACGAACCGGACGCGTGGCAGGCGCCCTGGTGTTCCTGGCACACGTTCACGATAATCGGGCCTTCGACGGCTTCAATCACGTCGAGAAACGAAATTTCCCTTGCCGGCTTCCGCAGCTGATACCCCCCGCGCGCACCGCGCGTAGAGTCCACGAGCTTCTGGGCTACCAGCGTCTTGAGAATCTTGGCCAAAAAGTCCTGGGGCACATCCATCCGACGCGCGATTTCGCGAAAAGGCACAACGACATCGCCAACCTGCGCAGCCAAGAACACCATCGCCCGAAGGGCGTATTCGATGCGTCTTGAGATGCGCAGGGTTTGTTGCATGCGGGTCGGTCCAGAATTCTTCTGAAAAATCAGATGCTTGGACGCGCAGCCTAACGGCTCTTCCGCGCGGGTTCAAGGTGGCGCGCGCTCCCTATGTAACAGTGGGAAATGGTTCGGTAAAAAACCGCATCATGGCGCTTGGGTGCATTGGGGCTGCGGCGTCAGTCGGCCTATCTCCTGTTGAACGGCCTCTGTCCGCGCACGCAGCGCGGCGTTTTCCCCTCGAAGCTGCTCCACGTTTCGAGCCAGCGCCTGGACCGCGGCGAGCAACACACCATTGGCATCGACGGGCTCGATGCGCACATCGCTCGAGCCTACGGCGAAAGCCGCGTAGAAGTCCTGCGCCATGGGACCCATGTGCCGCGTCGCTGTGGGGTCCGACTTGTACTGCCAGGTTGCGATGGGCAGTGCGGCGACAGCCTTCAACACGCTCTGGACATCGACGGGAGCGATACCTGTTTTTCGAGAGACGTCGCTCTCAAGAGGACAGCTGGTCGCGCACTGACCTTGCGGGGGATAAGGAATTCCGGTGCAGCAAAGAAGCCCTGGCGTGCAGGTACCCACCTCGTTGCCGCAACACCTTTGTCCTTCCGTGCCGCAGTCGCAATTGTATCCGGGACATCCGCTGCCCGGAGGGAGGCAGGTGCCGGTACCGTCGCAATCGAGGCAACAGACCTGATTGGAGGCGCAGCTGCCGGTTCCGCACGCCAACGCGCCGGCATCTGGACCGCCATCTGTCGTGCATGCGAGACCGGCGCAGATGATTCCAGGAGCGCCACAGGTTCCCTCGCCGTTGCAGTCGAGGCAGCAGACTTGGCCTGCGTCACACTGCGAATTGCCACAAGGCATTCGCGCCGTGCCGCGTTGGCAGGCGACGAGTGACAGAACTGCGACGACGGCAATGCCCGAAAGAAAACGCATCGTCTAACAACCTCGTTGGGGGGTTCTGCGCCGGGACTATGGCTCTGAACTCAGGAGACCGCCACTGTGCTCCGCACGAAGGCTCCCTCAACGGCATCGCAAATCACCTGGGCCACCTGCGCGCGCGAGACCTTCATGCCCTTTGCTGCGCCGGTCACGGACACCATCGCGGCTCCAACGTTCTCTGCGTCGACCAAACCAACGGGCTGCACAAGGGTCCAATCCAACCCGCTCTCGCGGACGAGCGTCTCCTGGCGCTCGTGGTCTTGGATCTGAGGCGCTAGCAGCAGCGCAAACACGATGGCCCCGGAGACTGGAAGCCGCCCCTTGCTCTCACCGATGCCGTAGGTCGACTGAACAATGAGCCGGCGCACTCCCGCGTGCTTCATCGCGGCGATAACGTTGGCCGTGCCTCTGGAGCGAACATCGATGGGTGTGTGTCGAATTCCGAGTCGCACGGCGACCGCGTTCTCGCTGATCCCCAGGGTGACCACCACCGCGCCGCAACCTTGGACAGCGCTTTCCACGTCCGTGAGGTTCAACGCATCGCCTTGGACGACGGTCAGCCGTGGGGCGAGGACCCGTCCGCCCATGTTTCGCGCGAACGCGACGACTTCATGACCCCGAGCGAGTAGCGCATCGACGGTGGCCCGGCCACTGCCACGGCTCGCGCCGACCACACACACGCGCAGGGCACGATCGGAGCCGAGGTTCATCGATTATCCGTTGTCCGCCAAGAGAGGCATTCAACTATGGGGCTCCCAAGCCTCCGTCACAAATCCGATGCCCGTCGACGCGTTCAACGTTCAACGCGCCCAGCTGTGCGCTAGGCTTGCGTCGTGCCGATCATCGACCTCCATTCACACACGACGGCGAGCGACGGAGAGCACTCCCCGGAGGTGCTCATCGATTTGGCCGCCCAAGCAGGCGTCACACACTTGGCCATCACCGACCACGACACGGTCGCATCGCTGGCCGCCGCGCGCACCGCGGCGGAACTCCGGGGCATCGAGCTCGTCGATGGCATCGAAATCTCGGCGTATTTGGAAAACCGCGAAGTGCACGTCCTTGGATATTTCGTGGACCCGGCTTCCGAAGAACTTCGATCCATTCAAGGCCGCTTCGGCGACGAGCGGCGCGTTCGCATGGAGCAAATGGTCGCTAAGCTTCAGGCCCTGGGTTTTCCCGTCCACATGGCGCAGGTCGAAACCGTGGCCGCGGGTGCGCAACTCGGCAGACCGCATCTCGCGCGCGTGTTGATGCAGTTGGGGTACGTCACTTCGACTCAAGAGGCTTTCGAACGCTTCCTGGGCGACGGTCGGCCTGCCCACGTGGAAAACCGAAGAATCACCGCCGAAGGGGCCGTCGCCCTCATCGGGCGCGCAGGCGGCGTGGCCTCGATTGCGCATCCCGGCGTGACGCGCATCACGAAGCCTGAGCTCGAACGACTCCGAGCGGCAGGCCTTGGCGGACTCGAAGCGATTCATCCTGAACATCCGCCCTCCCAGCAGGCGCTGTTTCTGCGTTGGACGCGCGAACTCGACCTCGTGCCCACGGCGGGCAGCGACTTTCATGGCCAGCGTGTCTCGCCACACCGCCACCTGGGACAGGTGTCGTTGCCCGAAGCTGACTTCACGGCTCTGCGCGCGCGCAGCTCGCGAGCAATGCGTCTTTGACAGTGTCACCTCGCGTCGTTAGGGTGCCCGAACGTGAACACGCCACTCACGCCGTACCTTCCGCTTGCCGTTGTGATGCTGTTGGCGGGCGGAATGGCCCTCCTCATCAGCATGATTTCCGGCTGGCTCGGACCGAAGAGCCCGTCGCTGGTGAAGTCTCAAAGCTTCGAAGCAGGAAGCGAATCGAGTGGCCCTGCGCATGGCCGCTTCGCGGTCAAATTCTACGTTGTCGCTTTGCTCTTCATCGTGTTCGATGTCGAAGCCGTGTTTCTGTATCCCTGGGCCGTGAACTTCAAGACGTTGGGTTGGTTCGGGTACATCGAAATGGCGGTTTTCGCCGCAACGCTCGTGGCCGGCCTCGCGTACGTTTGGAAGAAGGGCGCCCTGGAGTGGGAGAACTAATCGATGGCTGAAGTCGACGTCACGCCTGCATTTGCCACGCGCCGCGATGAGGCGCTGGGATTCTTCCAGGGCATGGTCAGCAAGGGCCTGGGATGGGCGCGCAAGTACTCGCTTTTCACTTATCCGTTCGCCACCGCATGCTGCGGCATGGAGTACATGTCGGTGGCGGCAAGCCGCTACGACATCGCGCGGTTCGGCGCAGAGTTTCCCCGCTTTTCGCCACGCCAAGCCGACCTCTTGATGGTGGTGGGCACCATCAACATGAAGCAAGCGCCGATTCTCAAACGCGTTTACGAGCAGATGACCGAGCCCAAGTGGGTCGTCGCGTTTGGCGTGTGCGCGTCCTCGGGCGGCTTCTACGACAACTACGCCGTACTTCAGGGCATCGACCGGATTCTGCCCGTCGACGTTTACATTCCCGGATGCCCGCCCCGCCCTGAACAAGTCATCGACGCGCTCATGCTGCTGCAAGACAAGATCGGCGGCCAGGTGCACAAGGTTGGCGATCGCGATCCGCAGGCGCGCAGAAATCTGCTGCCTGTCTTGCCGTAGCGCTTATCGGTCCCTGGACTCATGATCCGTCACATCTTTCATTCGGTTCGGCGTCGTGATCTGAGTGCGGCATCTTCGACGAAGAAGACGACCTCAGCGACAAGGGCGCTCAGAAAGCGTGGCACATGCGGTTCGTGATTTAGACCGGAAGACTTCACCCGAAAAGACAGCCACCGGTGTTGGCGGCTGGTGAAGCGGGCAAGCCCGGATAACGAATGACAGCCAGATACCCACAAAACCGGGTCGAGAACGCCATGAACGCCAAGCGGGACAGGCGACACCCCGTCTAACTCATTGTTATTTCAGGTGGGATGTTTGTGTTCCTCTGGCACGCGCCACGGTCCGAACGCGAAAGTCCTCACGGCGGCGGCGATCCTGTGCCTCGTCAACCGGTGTGGGGCACTGAAACCTCATCGGTCTGGTGAGCTAAATTTCGTTTGACGAGGCTTCTACCAAACACATGCAGCCGCCCCCGCCACACCCCGCTTCTTCACGTCAAGCCGCCGGCGCGCGCGCTGTCCCAAAGTTCTCGCAGGTAAGAGGCGTCAGTCACGGTTGCGCGGTAGCATTCTCGAATGCATGGCCCTTCGCCTCCTCGGGGGACACCGGTTTTCGAGGACGCGTATCGGAACTTTTCGGGTTACGTGGCCCGTATCGGGCAACGGGTGTTGGGCCGAAGAGACGACGTGAAGGACCTCGTGCACGACGTGTTCATTGCGGCGCGTCATGCCTTGTCAAAACTGGACTCAGAAGCGGCGATGCGAGCCTATCTGGGCGTCGTGACCGTGCGGTTGGCCCGGCGGCACCTGCGCCGCGAGCGAATCTTGTCTTGGGTCGGGATGGACTCAGAAACGGACGTGGAGCAGCTCGCGTCCTTGGATGCGCGGCCAGAGGACCGCTTGCTGCTCGGAACTGTATACGACGTTCTCAAGACCTTGCCCACGAATCAGCGAATTGCTTGGACCCTGAGATACATCGAAGGCTCCCAACTCGAAGAAGTGGCCTCGATGTGTGGATGTTCGCTCGCGACCGCGAAGCGTCGAATCTCCGCGGCTCATGCGGCGGTGAGTCGGAGCCTGGCCGATGAATGACTTCGAAAGCCGGCTGCAAAAGGCACGCGAAACGTTCGGCACCGATTGGTCCGACGCAGAACGGGCTGAAGTGGCCGGCCGTTTGCGTGCAACCGTTCGCAGGCGCGCCATGGCGACCCGCTTGAGCGTGTCCGTTGTTCTCGCCTTGGTGGGCGTCTTCGCGTGGGTACGGCTGTCCGAGAAGGCGGCTTCACCGCAATTGGCCCGAGCACCGACTTCGCCATCCACCGGGTTGTCACGAAGCAACGTTGAGACTAACCCCAAGACCAACGCCGAGACTGCGGGTGACCCCAAGAAAGGACTCGAGCCATCCGCTCCACGCGATGTGCTGACGCGCCGTCGGAACGAAACCCGCCTCGCGGATGGGTCACGGATTTGGGCGGAAATCGGGACGCGTTGGCGCGTGGTGAAGGTTTCCACGCGACGCGTGGTGGTTCGTTTGGAGAGAGGTCGCCTCGAGTTGGATGTTCCGCATCAGAAAAGTCGTCGCTTTCTGGTTGAAGCGGGACGTTTTCGCATCGTGGACCTCGGCACGCTGTTTGCGGTGGAACGTGCGGATCGCCGGGTCCACGTGACCGTTCAGGAAGGCGCGGTTCGCGTGGAAGCCGACCGTGCACTCTCGTTGAAGGGCCCGCGAGTGCGGAGCCTCAATGCGGGGGACACGCTCGTGTTGCACGAAAGTGTCAACGCGCGAACGTCTGCAAAAAGCAGATGGCAAAAGTTGGCCACTCAGGGAGATTACAAGGCCGCGTTCGCTGTGATGACCGCCCCGTCCGAAGTCGTCTCCGATGATTCCGGTGCGCTGCTGATGGCAGCGGACGTGGCCCGCTGGTCGGGCCATCCCGCCGATGCCGTCGCATACCTGGAAAAGTTTCTGAAGTTGCACGCATCGGACCGACGCGCGTCACTGGCCGCGTTCACCCTGGGTCGAGTCCTCCTTCTGGAGCTCTCCAGGCCAGGCGAGGCGGCGATCGCGTTCGCGCGTGTCAGAACGCTCGATCCAGCAAGCCCCCTGACTGAGGATTCGTGGGTCCGAGAAGTTGAAGCGTGGACACAGGCCGGGAGCTCGGAGAACGCACGCCGGGCGGCACGCGCGTTCGGCAGCGCCTATCCCACGAGTGACCGGCTCCGGGAGGTTGAAAGTTTGCTCGGAGGAGCGCAATAGGGTGCGTCGGGATGCTTGCCGTGGCCTTCGCTTTTCGAGTGTGGCTCGCAGCGGCGGAACCGCCGTTCTCGCTTGGCATGGGTTCATCCTGTGCTGACGTTGTGGAACCGAATCTTCGGTACGCCCTGACGATTGAGCTCAGGAAAGCACTCCTCGAGAAATCCGGCGAACGCTTGGAAGAACGCATCGAGGTCGCGGTGGATTGCGCGCCCAGGTTATTCGACGTCAGCGTGAGAATTTCGTCGGGGGCTGGGACGGCGCGCGCCGTCCCCCGGGAGCCTGGCCGCGCTCGCGACGAACCACGGCTTCTTTCCCTGGTGATCGCGGAACTCGCCCAGCAGCTTCTCCGTTCGCATCGCAGCGAGGCGCGTGATGTTCCCGTGTTGGACCGCGCGGCAGCCAACCGTGCGACGACGTCGTCCCGACGTTTCGGGTTTGAAGTCTATGGCGATGCGAGATGGGTGGGTCGGGCGTTTCTTGGCGGGGGCGCTGTTGGGGCGAACGTGTCTTTTTCGGAGCGCTGGGGTCTGTCGATCGAAGCCCACTATACGTATGGCCTGCAGGCGGTGGCGCTCGGTGACGTCCACGCGCACGTGGTTTCCTTAGGTTCCTGGCTCTTCCTCGGCGCAGAGTGGGGCGCGTTTGGCGCACAGGCCGGAGTGGGTGGACACTTGGGTTTCGCGGCGCTACGGGGCACAGCCTCACAGCCCCAGGTGATGGGCAGTACGGTGCGAGGCTTCTGGGCGGCACCGAGCCTCGTCGGGAAGCTCCGCTGGAGGTTCAACCCAAACTTCTCTGTCGTCGTGCGACTGGAGGGCGGCCGCACGATCGCCGGGATTGTCGGCGAAGTTTCCTCTCAACGTGCTGTGGCGTTGGAGGGCTGGCTCGGTTCCGTCGGCGCGGGGATTCAGTTGTGACGGGCGCCGTTCGGCTGATGCTGGTCGTCCTCCTGTCGGGTTGCCGAGTGTCGGGTCCCATTCTGACGAGCCTTGGCGGTGAGGTCCCGATTGCGAACGAACTGTGTCCCGCGACCTATCACGACAACGTGACGGTCCTAGGCCCTGATGGTTCCCCTTACCCCACTTGGCATCCCCCGACGGATGTCCAAACGGGTTGCCTCTTCGGCCATGAACATGGTGACGACCCGACGACCTCTTCGGTGGACCCCGCTTTACCGGCCTTCGGATACGCGGCTCGCCTCGCAGGGATGTTTGAGCCTCACGAGGGTTACAAGGTGTTTGTGATCCATGCCGGATCCCTCAGCAACAATGGGACGCCGGCTGACGCTCACCACCGGGTGGTGTTTCACATGGGCACGTCGGAGCTCTCACGATACAGCGTGCGCTACCACTCACTGGAATACGACTATGCCACCGTGGACGCATCCGGGCGTGCATTCTCGGTGATGGGCATGGCGGACACGGGCGTCGACGCCGGAAGCGTTTGCAATCAAGTCGGCGCGGCGCGTTTCTTTGCCACCTTGGGGTGTGCTACTCAATATGAGACTTGGCGTTTTCGCTTGGACATCGTTCAACCAGGCAATGCAACGCCCCGCCTGATGGTCGGGGGCGGCATGGCGGCGTTTGACCCAGTGACCACGCGAGACCCCTCGGATAACTCGCGACAGGTCTATACGCTGGACGTCTTTTTCCCGAACTCAGGCGTGGACCCACGGGGAGCTGACTCGTGGATTCGAGGCTGCAACCGGGAACTGTACACAGGGAGACACCGGTTTGAGAACGCCGGGGGCCCGACAACTTACGAAACAGATGCGTACGGCTTTGAAGTACCGAATGGAACGCCGGGCGCTCTCCTCCAGACCGTGAGCGCGATTCAGTCGACGCAGGACACGTTCCTCCTTCACCCCAGAAACTTTTGTGCCGATGGGGTGCGTGCGCCGAACTAAGCGCGGGAGGGCGAAAGTGATCCAATGCACGACACCCGCGCACTGCGAAGAGGGTCGGGACGTTGACGTCTTTCGCGTAAGTCGAAATGGGACGTCAACGGTGTACGCTTCGCGCGTGCACCGGCGTTGGATTCTGTGTGTGTTCTTCGGGGTCGCGTTCCACGTGGGGTTGGCCAGCGCGGCAGTCTTTCGCGTGGGAACTTTTGCGAAAGACACTGGGCCTGCGCCGGCGCTCCAGACGGTTTCGCACAATCTGGGCACCGCCCCGAAAGCGCTCGTGCTCTGGACCGTCGGTCCCGTGCTTCCGGTGCCATTCGATGGTCTTCAGGCTGCTTACGGCTTCACCGATGGTGTGAACCAGAGCACAGTGGGCCTTTGGAGCGAAGACGGCGCGGCTGCTTCCAACAGTGGCCGGCAAGCCGAAGACTCACTCATCGTCATTTTCTCCAGCACCGGGACCTTGGCGTCGCGTGCGAACCTCGTGTCGTGGGGCACGTCGACATTCACCCTCAATTGGAGCCTCAACGCTCCGGCCCCGACGGACCTGCACTACTGGATCGTCGGTGGCAACGAGGTACAGGCCCGCGTGGTCAAGTGGCCGATGAGGACTGTTCCTGGAACGTATTCCGTCACCGGAATTGGGTTTTCACCGCGGGCGCTGCTGTCGCATCACGCGGGCGATGACTACCTCGGGATGGGCGCGCAAAGCGGGCTGAGCTTTGGAATCGGAATGGCCGTTCAGAATGCGACGTTCGCGATCAGTTTCCTCAGCGAATCCAACGCAACGCCATCACGCACCGAGACGCTGCAGTCTAACGAGTTTCTGACCGCCTATGCGGCGACAGGGGTTGCCACGCGCGCCACGCTTCAATCGATGGATTCCGATGGATTTACGGTCAACTTCGCGCAGACGGGCGGGGCAGGTGGCAGCATTTCGACATTGGCGCTTGGCGGGGTGCTCGCACAGGTGGGCACCTTCGCCAAGCCTATTGTCGGCCCGGGCCCCTATGATCAGAGCGTCGCAGGTGTCGGCTTTGCGCCTGAAGCGCTCTGGTTCTTTTCAACCGACGAAAGATTCAGCCCGATACCAACGCCTCACGTGTCGCTTCTTTTCGCAGCCTCGGACACCATTTCGCGCATCAGCACCATCATCGATGATTCGGACAACGCCTCCCCCACGAGCGCGCATACATACGTGCGATCGGATGTTGCGCTCGCATGCCTGAATTTTGACATCCCAAGTTGGGAGGCCTCTGAGCGCAGTATCGATACCGATGGCTTCACCCTGACCTGGCAAAACAACACGGGGCGGGATGCAGACATTGGGTACGTGGCCTTTGCGACCGACTCGGCGGCCCCCTGTTTGACCAATTGTTCGGGCCCACCCGGATCGCCTGGTGGCGCCGAACCGGACCCGTGGCAATTTCAGGTGGGGTGCGCATGTTCGGCCGCCGCACATCACGGGCATGCGACGCTGTTGTTGTGGGCGTATGCCGTCATCTTGCTCCAACGTCCGCGAAGGGCTCGTCGCGGCTAGACCGCCACCCTGGGTCGTTCAACGGCTCATCGCGGGGCTTCGCTTTTTGACGGAGCCCCGCGGTACTCGTGACGCGCTTCGCCCGAATCACCGGCCTCTGAGCCCGGGCTGATGGCAGATGAGAACAAGTGTCGTCGCCCCCCCTCGCAGCGAAGTCCCAGACGAGTCCGTGGAGGCACGGACACTTCGTCATTTCAGCCCCGGGCGCCAACTTCGCTCGCGGCTGACTTCAGCGCTTCTCCGCGTTGCTCAAGGCAAGCAAGCCTGCCCATTGCACGTTGACCCGGGCCGCCGTCGCCACGCCGTGGTCCCACGTGAATCGCTGCACCGGCAAGGAACTGTTTACCCGCGTCCAAAAGTCGCGCGCCCTGAGGTGCGTTGTGCGCTCGGCGTGCGGGAACAATGTCGCGAGGTTTTCGCCCCGTTTTGCGAATGCGCGGCGCAGTTGCTCTTGGCTGAGCGCCACGAAAGCGAGTGCGTCTGCCTCTTGAACAAAGGGCAGGAGCTCCGGGGGTTGCGTGCTGTGACGATGTTCCTCAATCAGGATTTGGCAAGTGAGCAGGTCGAGCCCGCTGTCCAGCGCTTCTGCACCATCGGAAAGAACAAAGGCCGTTTTCTGAGGAGGGTCGAACATGCCGTGGGGAATCGGCGAGTCGGCAAAAACAACGGCCTGAAGAAAACCCACGGCGCTTCGAGCGTCAACGGCGCCGAGCATTTCCAGCGCCCGGGTACCGCGAGTGGCAGCCGAATCGGAAGTTGCATACATCGTGACCCCACTCACTTCGTCAAACGGAACAAGCTTCGCGCCCTTGAAGACCTCTGCGTACTTGGCGGGAACTGAAATGCACCGTCCGTCTGCCGTTTGCAGGCGTTCTGGAGCGTTGATCAAATGTTCGGGCATCTTGCCGCCGGACTCATCCGCAAGGACATCGGCGACATGGTCTTCGATGGCGAGATACAGCGCAGAGCCGGTGGCCGCATTCAGCAATCGCGCCGGCTCAACGTGACCCATTGCGAGCAGACTTCGCAGGGGCTCCGATTCCATCACGCTGCGAGCGGTCTTGAGCGCCACCTTGAAAATCCGGGAGACGTTGTCCGAATCAAAATCCACCC
>JBJXGM010000098.1:0-2542 GCA_046155985.1 Myxococcaceae bacterium
GGAGATTCTTCGCCACCTGGGCCTCCCCTCACAGCCGCTGCCTCAAGCCCGCGCCCAGGACTCCCCGCAACTCGAACTCTACGCCTGATTCACCCAAAAGCCTGCGCCCGGTCGTGTCGACGGCTTCCAACCCCAAACGACCACCGCGCAAGGCGCCACCTGCTTCTCCATCTCCGTGAAAAGGCCGCTTATGTTTCCTTGATCTCGGTCGTGCCGAAACAGCACCGTAGGGGGCTTGGCACCGACGGCCCGCGACGCATGGGGTGAGAAGCGGACCTGGCGCACGGGACGCACGCCGAGCGAAAGGCCATTTTTCTTATCCTCGCCGGCGCCGACGCCGAATCCCATTCAGCGTGGGGCGTTCCCGGTGCCCATCATGTCGATGCCGGCGGCTCGCCTCACCGACCAGGGCGCGCATCTCAACATGCTCTCGGCGGTGGCACCAGCGTCAGGCGCCTGCATCCTTGAGTGAACGGATGAGGCCCAGATCGAGCAGGTCTTTGGGTCGGCCCGCGGCGCGCTTGGCGCGCTCCAAACCCTCCAGTGTCAGCACAAGCACGCGCGCATCGCCCAGGTCGAGTTCAGTCGACGCGGCATCGACGGCGTCGAAAAGACCCACGCCGGGCACGTCACCGAGCATGTCGAGTGGCCCGAGGTCGGTGTCCAAGGTGAAATTGAGGCCGCTGCGCAGTGACGCTGCGTCCAAGACGAATGGCAACCCGTCAGGTACGCCACGAAGGCGTGGGTGAATGGGAGCAAGCGCGGCAGCCAACCGCGCGAGGTTTTCGCGGTCGCGGGCATAGGCGATGTCAAGGTCTTCTGTGGATCGCTGAACACCACGCGCGATGAGCGCAACCCCGCCGATGACCGCGAATCGAACTCCGTGGTCAGTGAGAACTTTGAGGAGTTCGCGAAGTTTCATGGCGGCGCGCCTTTTTCGCTTCATCAGCGAAGGCCTGCATCTCTAGCAGCCAATCAATGCGCTGTGCAGGTGTTCGCGCGCGAGCCCTCGCGACAAGCGCCTTGTCGACGTCACGGGCGATGGCGGCCGCAAGAATGTCAAACGATGTCTCGGACACGAGGTTGAGACTACGCATCGACGCACTCGGTGTCGATGGGCGCGCGAGAGCGGGTCCGTTGGATGGCGCAAGCCTCGTGCCAGTGCTGTTCAAGCGCTTGAACTCACTCTGTGCCGCGGTCAGGACTTGCCACGGCTGAGTATGAGGAGTGCGTTCAGGTCCGTGACGCGCTGACCGGTGAAGCGCTCGAAGCGTTCCCGCGCCGACAGCCGCGAATGCGTGCCATGCCCAGCCCGGCGACTCAAAAATAGCGCCGCACGCTCGCCATGTACTTGCGATAGGGATCGCCAAACTCGTTGAGAATGAGCTCGGGCGCGGGCAACCAGGGCCTCGGGTCTTGACCGGTCGCGCGGAACAATCGAAGCGCTGGCACAAGACAGAGAAGCAAAGCGGCCGTGAGCGCCACAAGGCCGGCACCGAGCGTGACCGGTCTCGGCACAGCGAACCGCAAAGGCCATCCTGCAAACTGCAATCCGACGCCGGCGACCAAGAAGCCCAAAAACACCTGACTTCGGAGCTGTCATCATCGCGGAGCACCACGGTGGTGACTCGCCGCTCCGGCTCCTTGCCCGTGGCGACGCCTGAACACACGAAGTCCACACGCTGTCACCACCGCGCCGTTTTCGCCGCCCACCGATGAAGACGTCGAAGCACTTCTTCACAAAGTCGCGCTGCGCACCGTGGCGCTCCTTCGAGATGCAGGAAAGTTGGATGAGGCCGAGCCCCACGAAGACGCCCTCGACTTCTGACGCGCCCAGTCCACTCGCACAAAGCGACTGCCGTTTCTCGAATGGACGCCTCCCCGCAACGGCCGGCGGTGTGCGTTCCTCGAAGGCTTCTCGCTTCACGCCAATTCGCGCGTCCACGAAAACGACAGACAGGGCCTTGCGCGCCTCGCCAAATACGGCGCTCGGGGCCCCTTCTCCCTCGAGCGACTTTCACAACTTCCCAACGGCGACCTCGCTTACCGAATGAAACGGCCCCAGGCTTCGGGCGCCCACGTGCTTGTTCTCTCACCGCTCGCCCTTTTGCGAAAACTCGCTGCGCTGGTGCCCCCGCCTCGCGTCAACCTCGTCCGCTTCTTCGGCGTCTTCGCCCCCAACGCCCGCGTACGCAAACTCGTCGTTCCAAAAACCACGATGAACGACGCCTTGCCAGCCGTCGAATGTCATGGCTCAGGCGAAGTCGCGGAACCGATGCGCCACACCCCAACCCGCCCAAAACGGACATCGCGAATTCTGGGCCCAACTCCTCAAACGCACCTTCGCCAAAGACGTCTTGGCCTGCGACAAGTGTGGCGGCGAAAGACGCGTCGTCGCGTACGTCACCGCCCAGCCCCCCCCTGGGCGGCTGCCGTGCTGGGTGCTGCGTGCGGCTTAGGCGCACATGCCGTGCGTTGGATCATCAAGAAGCATGCGCCGATCGCCCAAACCGATGCGGGACGGGTCGAGGCGATGGTCGAG
>JBJXGM010000120.1:0-16962 GCA_046155985.1 Myxococcaceae bacterium
GTCGAACATTGCGAGACCGAAATCCGCAGGGAGCTGATTCGCCGTGTTGCCAAGACGATGCTGGACATCGGGCTTTAGGGCCGCGGAGCGGGATTGGTGGGGTTGAAGTATGCTCCACCCATGGATGCGTGGATTCTTGCCGCCGCGAACCGTTTGGGCGAAGCGTTCGACGCCTGCCGGCGGAGGCGACAGCTCGGGCGAGCGCGACAGAGCAGGCCCCGGGTGCGGCGTCCCGGCCTCTTGCTCTAGCGCTTCACCCACCTTGTGACGCAGTGCAGCTTCGTCTGGGTGAAGTACCGATGGCCGGACTTGTCCGATGGACGTTGCTTTACCCAGCTCCCCCTCTGGGTGAAGTGCGGGCGTGGGTGCGCGGGGCAACGCCACGACGACATCTCTCATGGACGCTTTGGCAGGCAGAAGCGCCGCCGCCAGCGCTGCGGCCTCTCGCTTGGACTTTCCAAAAAAACGCGGAAGCACCGCCACCCAGTTGTCGAGGGTGAGTACCTTTGTGACTTCACCCAACGTGGTGAGGCACAGGTTTCCTTCTCGAAGCGCGGGGAAAACCGCCGGACACCAATGCGAAAGCCGGACCGCAGAAAGGCGCGAATAGGCCAAGCCTTCGGACATGCCCAAGCCTCGGGTGAGGTAGCGAAATAGTCCGCTGTAACCCAACGGCTGCCACGCTTCATTCTTGTCGAATTCCGCCAGCGCACAGAGGAAGTCGGCGCAAGCGCGCCTCTCCTCAGCCCACAACTCAAGCAAAGTTTCGTTCCACCGCGCCGCCGCCGCCAATGTTTGTCATGTTGCGACGTTTACCACTTGCCACTGACATGCGTGACAGCAGTAAATAGGACTCCTGTAGGACACCCGGGGAATCGCATCTCAGGGAGGCGCACCAAGCCCGAGCAGGTGCGGGAGGTATTTTTCGCTCCACCCCGCATTCTTTGGTCGGCGATTGGTCGTCTCACGCGGAATAGCGACTGCCGGCCTGGGGGCCGTCAGACTTCCGGAGTCGGCGCCCAGGGAGTCTGTGGAACCAGCATGTGCAATGCGTTTTCGAATCGCTGCGCGAGGTCGTTCAGCGTTCCCGGTGCTAGCCCAATCGTTTCCGCAGCCGCGGTTGAAAACGTACCTGGATTTCGGGCAATCGCCATCGCAACGTTTCGAATCGCCTTTGCGGTCGCTTTCGGTTCCGCGCTCGCCAAAGAGGCAAGACCAGTGGCCAGCGACTTGATGGTTTCGCGGGGAACCTGAGCGCGCACGTCCGGGTGGGTGAGGACTTTGTCCAGATGCGAAAAGGTTCGATACAAAACCGCTCTGTCTGTCGGCGACCAGACGCCGTTGTCTTCGGCGACCCGGCGCACTTCGTCTGCGAGCCGGTCCGGCTGAAGGTCCGTCCGAGCGAGTGGGCCCTCGAGCGCATGCTTCAAGCCTCGCTCCAACACCTCTGTCGGAAGGGTCGACGTTATCCGCCCAGCTGAGCGTACAAGAGAGGATGCGATGGCCCCTGGATCGCGCGCCATCAAGACGAGGGCATGTTCAAGCAATTGGACGCGATCGATTTCCGGAAGTTCCGTCACGGAACCCATGTCCACAAAGCCCACCCGCCGAGTCGGTGGATTCCAACGCACGTTTTCAGGCTGTGGATCCGAGTGGAAAAACCCTGAGGCAATCTGCGCCGACATTTCCTTCAGCAAAGATTGCTGAGCTTCGAGGGCCTGCTCAGGTGGAACTTCCGAAAACGGAATTCCCGGCACCTCTGTCATCCCGAGGAAGTCGCCCTCTGGCGACACGTAGAACACGTGGGGAGAGTCCACGCGATCGCCGTGTCGCGCTTCGAAAGCGTCCGCGTTCTCGCCCTCGTGGGGGAAGTTGGCCTGACGCAAAAGATCCGCCTTGAGATGACCCAGATACCCCAATACTTGCGGTTGATTCTCAGTGGGCACCCAAAGCGTGAGAGAGTCCGCGATGAAGGCGTGGTCTCTTTCGATGGCTTCCGGGGATGCACTTGGCTTGCGCGCCTTGAAGTAGCACTTGGCGCCTGCATCCACGCGAGTGGCGACATGAACCTCTCCCATCGACGCCACATGCGGCTCATTGGACAGCTCGAATTGAAACCTGGTTCCACCAATATTGTAGATTCCCTGCGCAACGTCCTCCGAGCTCTGGCTGCCCTGGCGAGCGAGAATCCTTTGCAAATCTTCGGTCGGCATCGCAAGCAGCTTGTTGCGACTGGCGGCAGCGACTTTTCCCAAGAACCCCTTGCCCGTCGTGGGAATCATTTGGAGCAGTTTTGTCGCGAAAGGGCCAAACGCCGTGTCGATGAGGTGAGCGACCTTTCGTTCGGGTTCGGCTGCGGCGAAGGCTGAACTCTGCAACGCGGTTCTCAGATGCGGCTCTTTTGAGCCCATGAGAAACTCAAACAACTGCCATTCTTGCTGAGCGTAATTCGTTCCTCGGCTGGCGAGGTCCGCCGCGGTGGGACCAAACGTAGCGAGCATCTCAGCGACTTGCTCCGGCAACGGCTTGCTCTTGAACGACTCGCTACGTACAAGATCCAAAAGCGACTTCTTCTGCGCGGCCGAAATGCCAGGAATGAACTCCCCGAAGTGCTCTAGCGCTCGAATGGCCTGAGCGGCGACCTTGTCGGCGTTCGGACCAAAGAGTTTCATGACCATCCGAGTCTGAGCGTGCAATGGAGCTGACCGAAACTCCTCCAAGTGAATGAGCTGAAACAGGGCGAATTTCTGAGGCTCGGGCATCGAATCGATGAGGTGACCCAGTTGCCCGAGTATTTCCACCATCGACTCCAGAAGCTTGCGAAGGCCGCTCGGAGGAGGAGGCTCGCTCTTAGCTGCAAGCACAGTCTCCAAGCGACGCTTCAAGTTCGAAGCGGCGCCGCTCCCCATCGCCAGCAAACCGACCAAGCCCAGATACGACCCGGCTACGCCAAGTGACACCTTTGACGCCAAGGTGACTCGTCCCGAAGACACAGGCTGAGTCCCCTTCGGCACAACGTGAGCGACGTTTTCAAAACCATCCGAAGCTCGGTTGCTGACCGCAGGACTGGTCAGCGCTAACGCGCGAGCAGGGGTGTCTTGTTGCTGATGAGACAGTTCCAGGGTGGTGCCGGCCTTTGCCCCGAGCGACGCGTGATCCGCCGATGGCGCGACGGCCACTGCGGTTGAACCCAGAAGCATCGCCCCCTGAAACGCACAAGCCGCCACAAAAGGAAGGCGCAATGAACGACGCGCATGCGTGCCCGTGCGTGGCGTCACCGATGAAGACGATTTGGCGCGGATGCTTGAGTCCACTGGAGTTCTCAGCTCCTATTTTCGGCCCTCGCGCGCGGAAGGTTTCATCATCGACAAAGAAATTTTTCTGGGCGAAGGACATCGTCACGCAACCATCTGAGATTTCAATGGCTTACGCTCTATGCAAGCGAAAACGGCGCATTTTGAGGAAACTTCATGACTGCGCCGTTCGAAAACCCACACATATCGATTTCAAAGCAAGGATTGGAGATTCGAATGTCGGTTGCAAGCACAGGTGGAAGCGGGTCGGGACCAAACTCCACGGGAGGCGTGGACTTCGACGCCTCCGTGAGAAACATCGTCCGGGACGGCGCCAGGGCGCTATGGCCCGCGGTAAAGAGTGCCATGTCAGGCACCGTCGCTGGAGCCGCAATTGCGAATCAGGGAGAAGTGTTTAAGGCCGTCGTGGCGGCCCTTCCAGGTTTTGCAAAAGTGGTAGAGGCCTATGTGGCCTCTCCCGAGAGCGCACCTGCGAAGGATGCGCTTCGACAGAAAGCGACCGCCACTGGCGCGCAGGTAGTCGATGCTTTCTCCGATGAGCTTGGGGCTGCCACCAAAGAATTGCTCAAAGGCGACCCGACACGCTTTCGAGCTTTCGCACAGTCCGATGTTGCCAAGGCCATTGGCTATCAACTCGTCCAAGCTGGTGTCGTGTTCGGCAACGCTCGAAGCCGCACCTCTCCTTTCGACGTTGGGGGCGTGGCCAGCGCCTCCGGGCCTTTCGCCGCAGGGCAAGAACTGCACAGCTATTCTGGGCCCCTCAACCAGGCCGCAGACGCGTTTGGCACCGCGGTAGCCAATCGGTTCTCGGGCGCCCTTCCTCCTAGCTTGGCTGGAAGTAGTTACTCTAGTGTTACGATGGGATGGAACCTGGGAGAGGCGATTCGGGGGATTCGAGGAAGCGTACTCGTGGCGGCAGTGGGCGTGGTGTCCGAACTCGAAGACCGCGCTCGAGAAGAGCACCCGGGTATGTCGTTCATTCAGGGCCCACCGCAGGGGTTGCTCCACGATATGTTGACCACGTGGATACAAAACGCGCATCTGTCTCCAGATGAGCGCGGGAAGGCCGTGTACGAAGGCTTGATGACGCGGCATCGGGACCACTTTACTGTGCTGCAGCCAATCGTCCGTGAGGCACTTGACGTTGGACCTGCGCCGGCGGCCGCTTAACTTTCTTGCAGCGCATTCCGTAGGCGCGTGAGCAGCAACTCCCGCGCCACCTGCGCCCGCTAAGTTAACGAACGAGTTTCTTGGAGGATTTCGATGTCGGTACCCCCTGTCAGCAGTTCGAGTGTTTTCGGGTCGGCTGGGCCATTTTCTCTGAGCAAGGCGAAGCTCGGGGGCGCAGCCATTACCGCCGCCGCCATCGCGGTTATTGGCGACCGGCTCGGGGCGAGTCGCAGTGCGATCGCTGGTGCGGAGGCGGTGACGAAGCTAATGCTTGGGGTCGACGACGCCCAAATTGCGCAGATGGCCGCGCTGGCCCGCCGCCACTTGAAACCTCAGTCCGAACTGCCCCTCGACGCGGTTAAACCTATCGTGGATGCTTTTGAGAGAACCTTTGCGGATAACCCGCCTCGAACAGCTGCCGAAGCAGCCGATAGAAGCACTGGTTTGCTCAAAGCCATCTACCAAGTGGCCCAGGCAAAAGCTGTCCCAGGTCTTGGGATTATCAAAGAGTTGTCTGACATGATCAGCGCGATGCCATCGCCTTCAGAGTCCGGGCGTTAGCTCTCTTGCAGTGCGTTGCGAAGCCGCGTGAGCAACAACTCCCGCTGAAGCAGAAGCGCTTTGGGCGCAGGTTCGCCAATCGAGTCGAAGAACGTTTTCGAATCGTCAAGCTCGTGCACCCATTCGCTATGGTCGATGTGCGTGGCGGCTTCGACCGCCTCGGTGGGGATGTCCAAGCCGACCAAATCCAAATCGCCGGCCTTGGGTGTCCAGCCCAATAGCGTTTCCTGGCCGCCGACTTTTCCGCGTGCACGGTCGACGACCCATTTAAGAACACGCATGTTTTCGCCGAACCCTGGCCACAGAAACTTGCCGTTGCTCCCTTTACGAAACCAATTCACCTGAAAAATCTTCGGAGGGTAGGGGATGCGATGTTGCATGTTGAGCCAGTGCTGCAAGTAGTCCCCAATGTGGTACCCGCAGAAGGGAAGCATCGCCATGGGGTCTCTGCGCACAACGCCCACTTGTCCGGTCGCAGCGGCGGTTGTTTCTGAGCCCATGGTCGCGCCGAAGAAAACGCCGTGCGTCCAGTTGAAAGACTGGAGCACGAGCGGCACGGTCGTGGCGCGCCGACCACCAAACATGATGGCAGAAATTGGTACTCCATCCGGGTCGTCGGCGTGTTTCGACAATGCCGGGTTGTTGCGCATGGGCGCGGTGAAGCGCGAATTGGGGTGCGCCGCGGGTTCACCAGAGGCCGGCGTCCAGGGGCGCCCTTGCCAGTCGAAAAAACCGTCGAACATTGCCAGACCGAAATCCGCAGGGAGCTGATTCGCCGTGTTGCGAAGACGATGCTGGATATTGGGCTGTAGCAAGCGCCGAGCTCTGCGGACAAGAGTGGCGTAACCACATGCATTTTTGACCTTCCAACATCGCGAATCCGAAATCCGCCCGTGCCACGCAACCAGGCCGGTCTGTTCAAAGACAATCGGCAACGATTCAGGAGGTGCCGGCGTGAGTGATGAATTGTTAGCGCGTTTAATGGGAGCGAAGGCCAAAGCCCCCACAGTGTCCGCAGTTGAGTTACAGGAGCGCGCGCAGAAAGTGGCGAGGGTGGCCCTCGACGCCCATGTGTTCGAGCGGGTGTATGCGCTGGCAGAACGCCTCGGGCTCCCGTGCGAAAAGGACGAAATCGGCTTCGGCCACCAGCCAAACCCCAGTGCGGTTCGCGTTTATCTGGACGACGACCGAGACAATGGGGGGTACGTCGCAAGGGTGATGTTCGGAAGGAACGTTGACCCAGAGCGCGCGATGGCAGCGCAAGAGCTCATTCGAACGGATGCAAGACTGCTCGAGTTTCTCGCCACGACGCCGGGTACCAAGCTTGCTTTTTCGAATGAGCGCCGCCCTTCGGGAGGCATCGTTCCCGCCGATCATTTCGGGCCTCCCCACGACCGCAAGCGCGGTGGTGGTACGCCCGCGTGAGGGACTTTCACATCACCAGTGGGGCCTAAACCCCTCGGGTCAGGGTCGATACATCGCGGCGAAATCACTGAAACAACAGGCTTTGTTCGGCGGGCTGCACCTTGCATCTGCGTCTTCTGTCGAACTCTCTACGGAGTGGGCCCTGGGTGCGCCGTCTTGTGTCTTGCATGTTCGTTGGATGCTCACTGGCGCTGTCAAGCGGGTGTGAAGGCCTCATTCAGCGCCCCGACGGGTTTGTCACAACCGTGGCAGACGACGGCACGCCCGGGCACGTTGGTGTGCCAAACGATGCCGGTGGTGGCGGCGGTGGCTGCGATGGCGGCTACGGCTGTGGCGGCACAGGCGGCGGGGGAACTCTTCCGGATGTCCCAGTCTCACGCCTCACGGTGTGGCAGCCCGGAATTCCTGGCGGTATTCCCACGGACTACGTCGTGCACAGCACGGTGTTGCGCACGAATGGCGACATGACGGCGACGATTCAGAACGCCCTGAATTCGGCGGGCGCTGCGGCGAGTGAAAATGCAGGACGCATCGTGCTGCTGGGTGCGGGAGTCTATGAAATCAACAGCACACTTCGCATCCCAAGCGACGTGGTGCTTCGCGGCGCAGGGGTTGGGAACGACGGACAGTTTCTGTCGCAACTTCGCTCGCCGGGTCCAGGTTTCACCCTGGTGATGATGGGGAACGACAACCCCACCGAAGTGCAGTCGGTGAATTTGGCATCTGACGGCACGAAGGGCAGTCGGAGTGTCACGCTAACGAGCGATGCGGCCAACGCGGGCTTCGCAGCCGGGCAATTGGTCTTGCTCGATGAGTTAACGGACAACGTTCTGTCGAAATGGGTAGCGGGTGCCACGGGGGAGACTCGGAGTTGGTATTCCCGGTACGACAGGCCCATCAGCGACGTCTTCGAAGTGGAGTCGGTCAGTGGGAACACCGTGACATTCAAGTCGCCAATTCACATCGCCATGAGAGTGTCTCAGTCGGCTCAGCTGACGCGGTTCCTAGAGCCACCCACGCGAAAAGCGGGCGTCGAAGCGCTGCGCGTGACGACGGGCCACAACGGAAGCGACCTTTACGGGTACGACAGAGCGAACGTGATGTTTGCTTATGCCATCGACAGCTGGGCGAGACATTTCGAAGCGGACGGTTCAGCCGGAAAGAGTGTCGGGTTTCGAATGGCACACCGATGCGTGGCACGTGAAGGCTACGTGCATGACACCCAGTACTGGCGAAACGGTGGATGGGGCTATGGCTTTGACTTCACCGATGGTTCCTCCAACAACTTGGTCGAAAACTCCATTTCGATTCGGTTCAACAAAGTCACCAACTTCCGAGGTGCGGGCGGTGGCAATGTCTTCGCGTACAACTTCACGGATGATGGTGCGATTTCATGGGACCCGGGGTGGGTCGAAACCGGCCTTCAAGCCTCGCACTACCCGACGCCCCACTATGAGCTTTTCGAGGGGAACTACGGCGCGAATGCCGATGGCGATTCCACTTTCGGCAACGCCATCTACATCACGTTTTTCCGAAACCACCTCGCCGGGAAACGACGGCTGAGCCAACGGCCCTCGGGCGACTACGGCGGGGAAGCGCCTCAACTGTTTGACAGCGGAAACCTTCGATGTGCTTCTGCCTCGGCAGGGCACGTCTATTACAACTACGTGGCCAACGTGCTCGGGACTCCAGGCATGTCGGGGTTTGAGTATGAAGCGCCGGCTTCGAATACCGGCGCTCCCGCCGTGTGGAGAATCGGCGCGCTCAACGACTGGTCTGCGTTTGACCCAGAAGTGCGCTCGACGATGCTTCGCGATGGCAACTGGGACTACATCACCCAATTGGTGCACTGGCATGGCATTGGAGACTCAGGCTCAAGCGCCAGAACGCTTCCAGACTCACTCTACCTGGGAAGCAAGCCGGCCTTCTTTGGCAGCTTGCCTTGGCCATGGGTCGACCCGACGGGTTCGGTCAAAGTCCAGACGCTGCCTGCCAAGGCCAGGTACGACATGGGGACCCCCAACGTCATTCCGTGATTTCCCCACCCTGTGCTCTTCAGTGGTTTGAAGAGCTGTACTTGCGTGCCAAGGGCGCACAGGCCGATAGCCGAATGGAATCTGCGACGCGTGCAACCTTGTAACGGGCGCTGAGTTGCACGGCTAGAAAGCGACGCCCAACCTAAGGAGATTGAGGTTCACCGCGAAACGGCTCGCACCCACGGGGGCGACCATCGCTGCGAAAGGAATGTCTTCGGACCCAGACAGCACAGGCAGGTAGGCCACCCCGACCACCGGCGCGAAAAAGACCGGCCCCCAGACGAATTGCCACCCGAGGTCGAGGCCTACTTGAACCATCCACGTGGGCTGGCCTGTGGGCAGACCCCATCCGTGTGCTCCACCGGCTTTCAACGCGAAAAAGAAGCTGGTGAGCGCCCTCTGCGCGAACGGGCGGAAAACAAGCGAGACGTCCGCCGCAATCGCCTGGTCCACACTTGATTCATACAGAACCCGATAGCCACTCAACCCCAACGCGACGTCAACGTGGTTCGATAGGGCATGCTGCACGCCGCCGGACAAGTAGAGCCCGACGCCTGAGATGCCAAGAACGAGTGAGGGAATGGGCTGAATCCACAGAGCAGTCCGGGGAACCTTGGTGGACTGCGCGAGGGCAGGGACGGAAACGAGGGCAACGAGTAGAGGCAGCGCGCGAGCGAGGGTCATGCCAGCGCATAGAGCAATCGGCATGCCGTGGGGTTCATGCGGGTTGGTGCGAGGACTTGCGTGGCAAGGCCGTGTGACAATCGCGACATGGCTGCCTCGGTGCCTCAGAAATTTGATGAATCGAGCCGGTGATTCTCGACTGAGGTGGCGCCGCCTGACAGTGCACTCCGAAGTCGCGTCAGCAAGAGTTCGCGCTGCAGCGTGAGGGCCTGGGGCATGGCTTCGCCAATCGAATCGAAAAACGTTTTGACGTCTTCGAGTTCGTGCACCCACTCGGCGTCGTCAATGTGCGTGGCGGCCTCGACGTCTTCTTGAGGAACGTCCAGGCCGAAAAGGTCCAAATCGCCAGCCTTGGGCGTCCAGCCCAATAACGTTTCTTGGCCGCCCACCTTGCCGCGTGCGCGGTCGACAATCCATTTCAAGACGCGCATGTTTTCGCCGAAACCCGGCCAGAGAAATTTTCGATTTTCGCCGCGCCGGAACCAATTCACTTGAAAGATTTTGGGTGGGTAGGGGATGCGGTGCTGCATGTCCAGCCAGTGCTGCAAGTAGTCGCCGACGTGATAACCGCAGAAGGGCAGCATCGCCATGGGGTCCCGGCGCACGACGCCGACTTGGCCAGCGGCCGCCGCGGTGGTTTCAGAGCCCATCGTGGCGCCCATGAAAACGCCGTGCGTCCAATTGAACGACTGGAGCACCAGCGGCACTGTGGTGGCGCGTCGACCACCAAACATGATGGCAGAAATTGGGACACCGTCGGGGTCATCGGCGTGTTTCGACAAGGCCGGATTGTTGCGCATCGGCGCGGTGAAGCGCGAGTTGGGGTGCGCCGCCGGTTCGCCCGAAGCAGGCGTCCAAGGTCGCCCTTGCCAGTCGGTGAGTTGAGCGGGCGGTGCGGCATCGTGGCCCTCCCACCAGACGTCGCCATCGGGCGTCAAGGCGACGTTGGTGAACAAGGTGTCGTGGCTCACCGTTCGCATCGCGTTGGGGTTGGACATCGAGTTGGTGCCAGGCGCGACACCGAAATAACCCGCCTCGGGGTTGATGGCCCACAGGCGGCCGTCGGGTCCGACGTGCATCCAGGCGATGTCGTCGCCGACCGTCCACACGCGCCATCCGGCAAAGCGCTTGGGCGGAATCATCATCGCGAAATTCGTCTTGCCGCACTGGCTGGGAAAAGCCGCCGCGACGTAGGTCATCTGACCTTCGGGACTTTCCACGCCCAAAATCAACATGTGCTCGGCCAGCCAGCCTTCGCGTTTTCCCAACGCGCTGCCGATGCGCAGGGCCAGGCATTTCTTGCCCAGAAGCGCGTTGCCGCCGTAGCCCGACCCGTAACTCCAAATCGTGTTGTCCTCGGGAAAGTGACAAATCGCCCGCTTGTTGGGGTCGAGTTCGCCCGTGCAGTGCAGCCCACGGTTGAATTCGTCGGAATCGGCGAGCAGGTCCAGCGCCGCCTTACCCATGCGCGTCATGATGCGCATGTTCAAGACGACATAGACACTGTCGGTCAGTTCGATGCCAACCTTGGACATCGGGCTTCCCAACGGGCCCATGACATAAGGAATGACGTACATCGTCCGGCCGCGCATCGAGCCGTCGAACCAGCCGCGCAGGTGCGCGTACATTTCTTTGGGGTCCTTCCAGTTGTTCGTCGGACCCGCGTCGCGCTGCTGGTGCGAGCAGATGTAGGTGACCTGCTCAACACGGGCGACGTCCTTGGGATGCGAACGGTGCAAAAAACTGTTCGGACGCTTTTGGGCGTTCAGTGGAATCAGAACTTTCTTGGAGACGGCATCTTTGGTCAGTCGTTCGAGTTCAACCTCTGACCCGTCACACCAAATGACTTGGTCAGGTTTCGTGAGCGCTGACATCTCGTTGACCCATTGGGTCAAATGGGGGTTGCTCATGGTGCTCCATATAGAGCGACTCGAAGCGAATTGCTTGTGTCTTGGGGGGGCGCATCGCGGCTAGGGTGTGACGGACATGGCCATCGCGCTTTGTCTGGGCATCGTTGTACTGGCGATTGTTTTGTTCGCCATCGAGTCCGTCCCGATGGAGGTGGCGGGGCTTGCCGTGGTGTGCCTGCTTGCGCTCACCGGCGTGGTGTCGCCGAAGGAAGCGTTTTCTGGATTTTCGAACGACACCGTCATTTTCATTTTTTCGCTTTTGGCAATGACGCAGGGGTTGTCCGCAGCCGGAGTGGTGCACCTCATCGGACAGCGGCTGTCGTTCTTCGCGCGCTACGGTCATCAGATTTTCGTGCTCGCGATGATGGTCGTCGTGTGTATTTTTAGTGCGTTCGTCTCCAACACGGTGACAACGGCAGCTTTTCTTCCGGTCGCGATTGGTGCGGCCTCGCGAGCGAACGTGCCGAAAAGCAAAGTCCTCATGCCGCTCGCGTACGCGTCCATGTTGGGGGGAACAACCTTGTTGTTCGGAACCTCGACCAATCTCGTCGTTGCTGCCGCGATGCGGGACATGGGGATGGTTCCTCTGGGTGTCGCCGAGCTTGCGCCGATGGGTGTCATTCTGTGCTTGGCCGGCGTTGCACTCGTGGTGCTGCTGGGACCGCTGTTGCTTCCGGCGCGCGCAGATCCGATTCGCACACACGTGTTGGGTTCGCGGGAGTACCTCACCGAAGCCGTGTTGACGCCCGACTCGCGTTACTTGGGCCGCGCGCTGTCTGACATCACCGATGGATTGGGCCTGCGCGTGGTTGGCGTATTGCGCCAAGGAACGCCGGTGCCGGCCAATCCGACGTTGGCGATTGGCCTTCAAGACAAGCTGCTCATTGAAGGCAAGCGCGACGACATCCTGCGCGTGAAAGACTTGCGCGGCATTGAAATCAAATCCGACCTCAAACTGTCCGAACCCACCGAGTCCAAAGACACCATGTTGGCGGAGGCTTCGGTCCCGCCCGGCTCACCCCTGGTCAATCGCAGTCTTAGGGAACTCTTGTTTGCCCAACGCTTCGGTTTGATTGCCTTGGGGATGCACCGGCGACCCAACATTCAGCGCCTCACCAAACTGCAGCTCCTGGGCAGGCTCTGGGGGGGTGACGGCGGGCTGGCGTCAATGCCGCTGTCCGTGGGCGATGTGCTTCTGCTTCGCGGGCCCGCTTCGCGGTTCGCTGAACTCGGCGATGGCGGAAGCCTCGTTGTGTTGTCTGACATCGAATACCGAGCGCCTCGGTATGCGAAGGCGTTCTTGGCCACGATGCTTTTCCTGGGCGCGCTGGCCGTTGCAGCGCTGAACGTTGTCCCGATGGCGGTGGTCGGGCTGACGGGAATGTTGCTCATGATTGCAACCGGCTGCGTGGATGCCCGCGAAGCGTTTCGCGTGGACTGGCGCGTGTTGGTTCTCATTGGGTCGATGTTTGCGCTTGGCGTCGCTGTCGAAAAAACGGGCACGGGTCTCTTCATCGGAGAACAGCTCGCGCGGTTTGCCTCGGTGGGCGGGCCCAAGGGGGTGCTGGTTGCCCTGATGGTGGTGACGATGTTTCTGTCCGTCCCGATGAGCAATCAGGCAGCGGCGCTCGTTGTTTTGCCGATTGCGGTGGCAACTGCGGCACAGCTGGGGCTGGAACCGAGGCCCTTTATCGTCGCTGTCTGCCTCGCGGCTTCCTGCTCGTTCATCACACCGCTGGAGCCGTCTTGTGTGTTGGTTTACGGACCAGGACACTATCGGTTCAGCGACTTTTTCCGTCTCGGTACCCCGCTGACCCTGCTCTTGCTATTGGCGCTGTCCATGGGGGTCCCCCACTTTTGGCCGCTCGTCCCGGCGACTGTGGGTGGCTGAAACAGGCCAAGCGTGGCTGAAATGGGCCGCAAGAAATCGTTGAATGGACCTGCGTAAGTTTGTTGACAGCCCCCCATCGAAGCCACGAAAGTCCCACCGCTTTTCCCACGGAGGGTTTTCAAAAAATGCACAAGCTTCTAAACGCTTGCATCGCCGCGGTCGTTATCGCGGGTGCCGGCTGCAGCGACGTCATCAAGTACGGACGTCTGTTGGGTTTCGTTGTTGACGGACAGTCGGGGCAACGCCTCAACCTGTTCACCACCAACGGTAGCGTTGCCAACGTGACGGACGATTCCAGTGCCACCAACCAGGTTTACGCGGTCGTTGAAGGTCGCCTGAAGCGCGCCATTCCTTGTGGCCAGGGCGATGCGACGGAAGCGAACCTGCTTTCCGCCGAAGGCTGCTACCGAATCGAAGGCGTTCCTGTGAACCAGGATGTCCCCGTGTTCGCGCAGTATACCGGCTATGCGCGGTTCCACGGAACCACGTTCATTGACAGCAACAAGTACTCGGCCGATGACGTGAACTTCCCTGACCCCCAGCAAATCGGAAACATTCGCATGTTCCCGGTGGGCTTTGGGACTGACGTCCGCTTCTTCACGCTTGACAACGACAATGGCCGAACCTTGTCGGGCGTTCAGGTCGTGTGTCAGTACGACCCAGACGACGGAAACCAATTCGAAGGCGATGGCGACGACTTCATTAGCCCGGAGAGCACCACTTCGGGCGGGATTCGGGCGACCACCGACGGAAGCGGCACGGCAGTGATCCCGGGCGCTCAGCTCGTCATGGGCGCCGACTACAACTGCCAGTTCTACCTGAGCAGCGCGACCAACCAGCGCGTTCTCACGGAGAGCTACAGCTTCACAGCCGGCGTGGATGGGCCTGATTTCTACGTGGCATTGCAAACCGGCGACATTCTCGACAGCGACCCGTTGTACGCCGTCTACGCGAACAATCAGAACAGTGAAACGGTGTTTGGCGCCAACGGCAACCTCGTTGTCGTGATGAATATCCCCGCCGAAATCATCCCGGGTACGCTGGACTGCCAACGGGCCGATATCAACTGGAGCGACACCGACGGTGACCTCAGCGCAGCGCCAACCTTGCCGGCGAACGTGTTCAACAACGGCACTTCCGAAACCATGACGGCGACGTTCTCCTCTGACGGTCGTACCTTGACCCTGGCGACCCGCGCACTGACGACCCCCTACGATACCGGCGACCTCGGAACGTCCGTGGATTTCAACGGCGTGTGGATTCGGCCTGTGAACAATCTGGAGCTGGTGAGGGCACACCGTTACATCGGTAGCTCCGGCACTGGCAGCACGAGCTGCAGCATCGGACAAAGCCACAACTGGGATAGCCTCGACAGCTGGTGGGGCTTCGACAACGAAATCACGCTGTTCTAGTTCGCAGCAGCTGAGTTGATTTCAGAGAGAGGCCGGTCGCGTGTTGCGGCCGGCCTTTTGTTTTGCGGGCCACTAGTGCCGCGGTTGGGGATTATCGCTCTCTGCGTCCGCCGATCCGCGTCGGGATACGGCGTCAGACCTCGCGCCGTACCACGAGGTACTGTCGCTTCGGTCTTCCTTGTCTGCCTCGCGTCTCGGCGCCCCCGATTGGATCGATACTCCCCAACCGCGGCACTAGAGAACTGCGCGGGCCTCGCGAAGTCTTGCGGGCTTCGAGGTTTCGCGCAACATGGTCGCAGCGCAGCCACCCTGCGCGAAGCTTCTCAGCCTTGCGTTACGCTTCGCTTTGCGAGGGGTAAGATGGGCTCGTCGGTGGTGTGAAGGCTTCTTTGATTGTCCTGGGGCTTGTCCAGCGCAGGAGATTCAACGCGGAACCGGCCTTGTCGTTCGTGCCCGAAGCACGCCCGCCGCCAAAGGGCTGCTGGCCGACGACGGCGCCGGTAGGCTTGTCGTTGATGTAGAAGTTTCCCGCAGCGTGTCGCAAGACGCGTGAGGCGGTTTCGACAGCAGCCCGGTCTCTC
Source organism: Myxococcaceae bacterium (assembly GCA_046155985.1). Classification (GTDB taxonomy): domain Bacteria; phylum Myxococcota; class Myxococcia; order Myxococcales; family Myxococcaceae; genus JBJXGM01. The sequence continues at coordinate 14,985 of JBJXGM010000120.1, forward strand.
GCGAAAATGCTGCCCGTGAGGGCATAGGGCGCTGTGCGGTCGCAGAGGGCCAGAGTTTCCTCGTATTGGTCGTCTGGGTAGACGAAGACTGAAACGACGGGGCCGAAAATCTCTTCGCGCATGAGGCGGTGGTTGGGGTCATCCACGCGCAACAGTGTGGGCGCGACGAACCAACCCTCTTTGCTCTCGCTGGTGCCACCTGCAACCACTTCGACTTGCGCGTCGTTTTTCGCCAGCTCGAGGTAGCTCGTCACTTTCTTGAAGGCGCGTTCGTCAATGAGAGCACCCATGAAGTTGCGAAAGTCTGAGACGTCACCGACACGCAGCTCCGAAATCATGCCAGCGAGCCGTGTTTGCAAAGGCCCCCACAAGCGCTTGGGCACATACACACGAGAACAGGCCGAACACTTCTGGCCTTGGCACTCGTAGCCCGCACGCACGATGGCCGTCGCCAGGGCGTCGAGCTCACCCTCCGCCGATGCGTGGACAAAGATGAAGTCCTTGCCGCCGGTTTCGCCGACAACCCTCGGGTACTGGCGATAGCTCTGGATGCGCTCGCCCACTTGGCGCCACAGTTGCTGAAAGACCCCGGTGGAACCCGTGAAGTGAATCCCGCCCAAGTCTGGCGAGGCCAACACGGCATTCCCAATCGTAGGGCCGTCGCCTGGAACAAAATTGACGACGCCATTTGGAAGACCGGCTTCTTGAAGGACCTCCATCGCAAGCCATGTCGACAAGGCAGCGCCTGGCGCGGGCTTGAGGATGACCGTGTTGCCCATCAAGGCTGGGGCTGTGCACAAGTTCACGCCAATGGCCGTGAAGTTGAACGGCGCGACGGCGAAGACGAATCCGTCGAGGGGACGGTAGTCGAGTTGATTCCAAACGCCCGGGCTGGACTGGGGTTGGTCGGCGAGAATGCGTGATGCAAAAGAGACATTGAAACGCAAGAAGTCGATCGTTTCGCAGGCCGCGTCGAGCTCTGCTTGGGCTGCCGTTTTGGATTGCCCAAGCATGGTTGTCGCATTGATGCCGTAGCGGTAGCGGGTGGAAAGCAAATCGGCCGCTTTCAGAAAAATCGCGGCGCGTTCGGAAAATGGCAAAGCCGCCCAGGCAGGTTTGGCCCCAAGCGCTGCGGTGATGGCGTCTTGGACATGCTCGGCGCTGGAATCATGGACTTTGGCGAGCACGTGGGCGTGTCGATGAGGCATGCGCTGGTCGCTCTGCGTTTTTCCTTTGTGCCGTTGGCCTGAAATCCAAATCGGGATGTCGACCTGAGACTTTGCGGTACTGGCCAAAGCAGCCTTGAGGGCAGCGCGCTCCGGTGAGCCAGGCGCATAGCCCAGCACAGGCTCATTTCGAGGCAGTGGCACTTCACAAGCGAAGGGTCGCATGGCTGAAACGATAGCGCTGACTGAGACACATCGCGCCTTTGAGGTGGGAAAAGTGGGGGCGATGGTGCCACAACCCGGGGTGGGCGCACCCCAATACAATCGCCGCACTTGACGCCAAGTCCGCATAGCGACAGTCGCTTCCCGTGGCATGGGGTTTGCGATGGCTCCATGTTCATGGGAGAAATCGATATGCGGTTGTCCAAAGCGTGGTTCGGTTCATGGGTTGTTGTGATGGGTGTCGTGACCGCCAGCGCCGCCCAAGCGAAGACGCTTTACGTCAATGGCGCCACCGGAAATGACGCCGTAACGTACGCCGCCAACGACGAAGCAAATCCGTGGAGGAGCATTGGCCGGGCGAGTTGGGGGAGCACGAACCGGGAGGCCAGAGACGGAACTCAGGCCGCCAGGGCTGGGGACGTGGTCCTCATTGCTGCCGGCGTCTACTCTGTGGTCGGAACCAATACGAGAAGCGAAATCTCGTACTACACGGAGAATCACGGTGCCCCCGGTAGTCCCGTTGTGTTTCGAGCCCAAGGGACTGTGAATCTAACCCTCAGCAGTGGCACCGGACCATTGATCGGATGCTA
>JBJXGM010000147.1:0-25319 GCA_046155985.1 Myxococcaceae bacterium
GCATGACGCCCTTCTTCAATCAGGGCGCTCACGCGTGACGCTGTGGCGGTGGCTTCGGTGCTTGGAGAATCCTTCGCGCTTTCTTCCAAGAACTTTGCCAGGCGCTCGCCGCGTTCGAGAAGCTTGCGGAACAGGCCGTCTGCTTCTTCTTGGCGTTGCTCGCCGGCGGCGCGTTCGTACGCCTCTTGTTCTTCGCGAAGCTTGGCGATTTCGTTTTGAGACAACTCTGTTCGCGCTTCGACCTGCACGGCCTCCGAAAGTCCAGTGGTCAAGTCGGTGGCACGAACGGAAAGAATTCCTTCGCTGGACAACTCGAAACTGACTTCCAGTGGCGTTTCGCCACGGTCTTGAGACCGCAAATCTCGCAACACCACTTCGCCGAGTTTCGCGCACTCGGCCGCCGTGGCGCCTTCACCTTGAAAAATCCGGATGCGGGCTTCGGTTTGTCGCGCACTGCTGGGGTGAAACACCTCCTGCGCCCGGACGGGAACGGTGGTGTTCTTGTCGATGAGCCGGCGAATCCGCCCCCCGAGCACTTCGACGCCCAGCGAATGGCTGGCCACGTCGATAAGGAGAGATTGCTTCGCTTGCGAGGCGATTTCCGCCGCATGAAGTGCGGCCCCGCGCGCCACGACTTCATCGGGGTTCAAGTCGGCCGATGGCGTTTTGCCAAAAAACTCCGCGACCAAGAGCCGAATGAGGGGCACGCGCGTCATGCCGCCCACCAGCAGCACCGCATCGACCACTTTCGGGTCGAGCTTGGCATCGCGCATCAAGGCTTGGCAGACGTTGAGACATCGGCGCGTCAACGGCTCGGACAGTGTCTCGAAGAAGTCACGCGTCAGCGCGGTTTCCACCGAAACCATGCGCTTGCCGTTGATGTGGTCGCCCAAGTCCTCAACCGAGATGTAGGCCTCTTTAGACTTGGTGAGTTCTCGTTTCGCGCGCTCAGACGCCACTTTGAGACGCTGCATCGACAACGCATCCTGCGCGACGACGTCGCGCATGCTGTCTTCGACTTGCGCCAGAAGCCACTGGACGATTCGATTGTCGAAGTCTTCGCCACCGAGGTAGGAGTCCCCGCCAGTGGCCTTCACCTCAAAAACGCCATCTTGGATTTCTAGAATCGAGACGTCGAACGTCCCGCCACCCAGGTCGAACACCAACGCCCGGCCTTGAAAGCTCTTGGTGAGGCCGTAGGCCACGGCGGCCGCGGTGGGCTCGTTCACGACGCGCAAGACTTCAAGCCCAGCGATGCGAGCGGCTTCTTTTGTGGCTTGCCGCTGGCCATCGTCGAAGTTGGCAGGAACGGTGATGACAGCCCTTCGCACGGGCCGCCCAAAATGAACCTCGGCATCGAGCTTGAGCTCGCCAAGCACCATCGCCGAAATCTGCGTCAGGGGAAAAACCCGGCCGGCCAGTTTAATGCGAACTTCACCGCTGGGGCCCTGCACGAGTGTGTAGGGCACGTGTTGGTGTGCCGTCTCCGCAAGTTCCGGCGTCCACCGGCGGCCAATGAATCGCTTGGTGGCATGGGCCACGCGGCCCGGTGCTTCTTCGGCAAGCAACCTGGCCCGTTCGCCAATCACTCGCTCACCCGCGTTCGTGAAACCCACCATCGAAGGTGTCAAAAGCCCACCGTCCCGGTTGGGAATCAGCACGGAGCGGCCATTCTCCACAGTCGCGAGCGCGCTGTAGGTCGTGCCCAAATCGATACCTACCGACGGTTCGCTGCTCATGGCCCCTGAAGGCCACATCTTCGCCGCAGCCGCGCGCGCTGGCAAAAACGCGCTGTGTCATCCGACACTTGCGCACGTGCCTTACAAGTCTATCTGCATGCCGAGTTCCACCACACGCCCTGGCGGAATATTGAAATAGGCCGTTGGCGAACGCGCGTTACGCGCCACAAAGCTAAAGAGCACCTTTCGCCAGCGCGACATGCCGAAGCGGCCGTGCGACAGCAGCGTTTCGCGCCCCAAATAGAAACTGGTCTTGCTGGCTTCGGTTTTCAGCCCCATGCGCCGGCACACCCGCAGCACATCTGGAACGCTGGGCGACTGCATGAAGCCATAGCGCGCGTTGACCCGGAAGAATCCTTCTCCCAACTCTTCGAGTTCGACCCGCTCCTCCGAAGAAACGGTGGGGCGTTCCACACCCACAATCGAGAGCAAGATGACTTGTTGATGCAAAACTTGGTTGTGCTTGAGGTGATGCAACAGCACCGGCGGAGCACCGCGCGTATTGCTCGCCATGAAGACGGCGGTCCCGGTGACCCGATGCGGATGCGTTTGACGAACGTCTTCCAAAAATAGATGGAGGGGAACCTGCTGGTGAATGAAGCGTTCGGCGAGCTCTTTGCGGCCACGCTGCCAAGTGGTCATCAGCGTAAATACGCCGGCAGCAACGGCCACGGGCACCCAGCCACCGTCGAAGAACTTGAGAAGACTGGCCCCGAAAAAGGCGGCGTCGAAAACCAGAAACACCGAGGTGAGTATCGCCGCCTGCCACCATCGCCAATGCCAGCGTTTCGTGATGACAACGGCGTAGACCAGCGACGTAATTGCCATGGTGCCTGTCACAGCAATGCCGTAGGCCGCGGCCAAACGTGATGACTCGCCAAACTCCAGCACCAGCGCCACGCACAGCACCGCCAAAATCGCGTTCACCTCGGGAATGTAAATCTGGCCCTCGTGCTCTCCGGACGTGTGGACAATGGTGACGCGCGGGCAGTAGCCCAGCTGAACTGCTTGCCGCGTCAAAGAGAACGCACCGGAAATCATCGCTTGCGAAGCGATGATGGCTGCCAAAGTCGAGAGCGCCACCATGGGGTACAACCAGCCTGCGGGCACAAGACCGTAGAAAGGGTTGGACGCCATGGACGCGTTGCGAAGAAGCAGGGCGCCTTGCCCAAAGTAGTTCAGCACGAGGCCCGGCAACACCAACAGGAACCACGTCCGTCGAATCGGCGATGGCCCGAAATGCCCCATGTCGGCATAGAGCGCTTCGCCACCTGTGATGCACAGCACCACAGAACCCAGAACCACAAAACCGTGGCCGCGGTTTTCAATGAAAAAGCGCACGGCGTGCCAGGGATTGACTGCCGCAAGGACGCTGGGCGTCTGCAGCAGTGACCGAACCCCAAGTGCTGCAATGGCGAAGAACCACAGCAGCATCACCGGGCCGAAAATCTGCCCAATGCCCGCAGTGCCCCGGCGTTGAAGCAGAAAAAGACCCACCAAAATCGCGACAGTGATGGGCACCACAGTGTGCGCAAGGGCAGACGTGGCGATGCCCAAGCCTTCGACCGCCGACAACACTGAAATCGCCGGCGTGATGATGCCATCGCCATACAGAAGCGCCGCGCCGAACAAGGCGAACAAGGTGATGCCTGCCTTGAACCGTACACCCGACGGGGTCAATGCCTCAGGAACCAGCGCCAGAAGGGCAAAAATGCCGCCTTCGCCGTGGTTGTCCGCACGCATGATGAACGCCAGGTACTTGACGCTCACCACGGCGACGAGCGACCAAAGCACCAACGACAAGACGCCCAAAACATTGGTCGGATTCGCCGCGATGGCGTGTGCCCCGTGGAAACACTCACGAACGGCGTACAGCGGGCTGGTCCCGATGTCGCCATAGACGATGCCCAGGGCGCCAAGCGCCAGCGCCCAAGCGTGACGAGGGACATGAGCAGGTGTTGGAGGGGAATGTTCGGCGTCGGTCATCCGAAGCCGCGGCACTCTGCGCGCAATCTGTGGGTTGTCAATGAAGTTTGAAATCGCCAGCGCTCGCAAGGCTTTGGAAATGTGCTATGGGCGGCGGCGCATGGCGAATGTCACTTCTGTCGCGCGGCGCTACGCACGCGCACTCCTTGAAGCCACGGGGCCGGCCGAAGCCGATGCGGTCGCCCAGCAGCTTTCGACATTGGCGACAGCTTTTTCGGACCATGCAGAACTCACCCAGGTTTTTGAGAACCCCGCGATAAGCCAAGCTCAGCGAATGGCCGTCGTGGAGGGCCTTCTGAAACAAATTTCGCCGCTTCATGCGTCCGTCAACGCACTCGCTCACATTTTAGTGAAGCGCGGGCGAATTTCAGTCCTGAGCGACATCGCCCTGACGTTTCGCGATTTCGCGGACGCGCGTGCCGGACGTGTGCGGGGCGAATTGACGTCTGCCATCGCCCTATCGCCCGACGTCGCCAAGCGCGTCGAGCAAGCACTTGAGCGAGCGATGCAGCGCGATGTCGTCCTCTCCAGCCGCATTGACCCCAGCCTGGTGGGTGGCGTTTCAGCGCGCGTCGGGCCCCTCACTTTTGATGGGTCGCTCAAGATGCATCTGGAAACGCTCCGACGCCAGCTGAAGCAAACCTAACGACACCCCGAAGACGCCCAGCCAGAAGCCGTGGGTTCCGTTTGCCGGGTGCCAAAGCCCTATGTTAGGAGCGGCGGCGCCTATGCAAATCCGCGCCGACGAAATCAGCCGCATCCTTCGTGAAGAAATCCAAGACTACGGAAAGAAAATTTCCGTCTCTGAAACAGGCACGGTCCTGTCCGTGGGCGACGGCATCGCGCGCGTCCACGGCCTGGAAGGCGTTCAGTCCGGCGAGTTGGTGGAGTTTTCCACCGGCGCGCGCGGGCTGGTCCTGAACCTCGAAGAAGACAACGTCGGCGTCGCCGTCATGGGCGAGTTCCGCGCGATTCGCGAAGGCGATGCGGTGAAACGCACGGGGCAAATCGCCTCCGTGCCGGTCGGCAAGTCGCTTTTGGGTCGCGTGGTCAACGCACTCGGTGAGCCCATCGACGGCAAGGGCGCCATTGCGTCCACCGAAATGCGGCGTCTGGAAGTCAAAGCGCCGGGCATCGTGAAACGCAAGAGTGTTCATGAGCCCCTGCAAACCGGCATCAAGGCACTCGACGCGCTCGTGCCTGTGGGCCGGGGGCAGCGCGAGCTCATCATCGGAGACCGGCAAACTGGCAAGACCGCCGTCGCCATCGACACCATCATCAATCAGCGCGGCCAAAGCGTGTATTGCATCTACGTCGCGATTGGTCAGAAACAGTCTACCGTCGCCCAGGTCGTCGAGAAGCTGCAGCGCTTTGGCGCCATGGAGTACACCACCGTCGTCAGTGCAACGGCGGCGGACTCCGCACCGATGCAGTTTTTCGCGCCTTACACCGGCGTGACGATGGGCGAGTACTTCCGCGACAACAAGATGCACGCGCTCATCGTGTACGACGACTTGTCCAAACAAGCTGTCGCCTACCGGCAGCTTTCGCTCTTGCTGCGCCGACCGCCAGGCCGCGAGGCGTACCCAGGCGACGTGTTTTACATTCACTCCCGTCTGTTGGAGCGCGCGGCGAAGTTGTCCGACGAAGAAGGCGCGGGCTCGCTCACGGCACTTCCCATTATTGAAACGCAGGCCGGAGACGTGTCGGCATACATTCCGACCAACGTCATTTCGATTACCGACGGTCAGATTTTTCTCGAGACCGACTTGTTTTACGCCGGTGTTCGCCCAGCAATTAACGTTGGCTTGTCGGTGTCACGCGTGGGCAGCGCCGCGCAGATTAAGGCCATGAAGCAAGTTGCCGGCTCGATGAAATTGGAACTCGCGCAATATCGCGAGTTGGCGGCGTTCGCGCAGTTTGGCAGCGACTTGGACAAGGCCACGCAAGAGACACTGGCCCGCGGCGCCCGGCTGGTCGAACTGCTGAAGCAAGGCCAATACGAGCCGCTCCCTGTGGAACGGCAGGTGCTTCACATTTATGCCGGCACCAACCGTGACGACGCGAAGAAGCGCGGCTGGCTGCGGGAGGTTCCGGTTTCTGACTTGGGGCGATGGCTCCGTGAGTTCAACGAATTCATCGACGGCCGCTACAAGGACCTGCTCAAGTCGATTGCAGACAAGAAAGAACTGACCGCCGACCTCAAGAGCCGACTCAATCAGGCGCTGACTGAGTTTGGCGATGTGTTCAAGCCGTCCAGCGCTGCGTAAAGCACTGAAGCTGTCCGCCGGAAAAACCTAGTGCCCCGTAGAGGGATTTTCGCTCGCTGCGGCTAGAGACTTGGGCTCAGTCCGCCATCGAGCGGTATCGCCGCGCCGGTGAGGTAACTCGAACGCTCCGAAAGCAAGAACGCCACGACGTCGGCAAATTCGTCTGCGCGCCCGAACCGGCCCATTGGAATCGAGGCGTCTTTGGCCATCTTGGCGTAGAGCTGGGATGGGGCAATGCCCTCGGCCGCACTTCGGCGCTCCCACTGCGCACTTTCGATGAGCCCCACCAAGACGGCATTGACGCGAATGCTCAGCGGTCCCCATTCCTTGGAAAGGGCCTTGTTCATGGCCATTCCTGCCGCGCGGGATGCCGTCGAGGGCAGCGACTTGGCGTTGGGGGCCTTCGCGCCAATGGCCAATACGTTCACAACGCTGGCGCCCGCTGAGCGCCGAAGTGCAGGCAGGGCCAGTCTCAAAATGCGCGCAGCGCCGATGACTTTGAGATTCCAATCGGCTTGCCACGTGGCGTCGTCCAACGACTCGAACGCCCCAGCCGACGCCGCGCCTGCATTGTTCACCACACCATCGAGCGCCCCAAAATGGCTCGACGCCTTTTCGACGAAATGCGCTGCTTGAGCAGCGTCGGTGACGTCGGCCGGCAGGGCGAAAACTTCGGTGCCTTGTGCACGCAGTGAAGCTTTCAGCGCTTCCAGCGCCTCAGGACGCCTCGCGCAAAGCGCAAGCCTCGCGCCTTCTTCAGCCAAACGCCGCGACAGCGCAGCACCCAGACCCTCCGAAGCCCCGGTCACCAAAAACGTCTTGCCAGAAAGCTTCAGGTCCACGCGTTGTGGCTACCGCGTGCGCAGCGAGCCGAGCAGCCGGTCGACCCATCGGTGACTGATTCCAAAATTTTTATCCGTACACGCGAAGTGATGCGCCATGTGGTGTGCGCGCATCGCCTTGCCCCAAGCCGTGCGCGGCGTCCGTGCGTGCGCGGACCAGTGTGTGAAATCGTAAAAGAGGTACCCCACAACAATGCCCGCAAAGAATGGCGTCGTCGCCCACGGCGCTTGGAGGAGCCACAGAAGCCCGCCAATCACCAAGGCCAAAGGCAGGCTCGCGCCCACAGGCATCACCAGGCGAAGCGTGTCGTCCGGGTATTTGTGATGGTAACCGTGGATGATGTCGTGGAACCGGCGGGTGAACGGCCCGTTGCCTTCCCAATGGAAGAAGCCACGGTGGATGGCGTACTCCATGAAGCACCAGGTCAAAAAGCCCAGTCCAAAAAAGGAAAGCGCCGCCGGCAGCGAAGTGATGCCCGTGCTCAGTGGGTAACCGAGCGCAAAGGCGACAACCGGCCCGTACAGAATAAAGGGCGTCGAGGGATGCACCTTTGAGCTGGCCTCGAGAAAGTCGTTTTCAAACATCCGACCTTGGGAATTGCGCATGTAAGTTTTCATGACGGAGGGTTTTTTGACGCCAGCCGAAGCGTCTGTCAACTCGATGTCGCCTTGAACGGGTCCGGCCGCGCGTTGACGCGAGCCCCCACGTCGCCTAGCAGTACAAACGTGCGGAAATTCTGTTGGCGCTGGGGGTGGCTCTATGCCGTCTTGGCCACTTCTTGCGGCAAACAGGCCGAACTGCCTGAGTTCGGTCAAGCACCTGCTTTTATTGGGATTAATCAGGATGGAAATCTTTTCGCACCTCAACACCTTCGTGGACAGGTTTGGGTCGCCGGCTTCATCTTCACGCGCTGTCCCACCATTTGCCCAAGAGTCACCGCCGAAATGTCGCGCTGGGCGCGTGACACCGCCGGGGATTCGCCACCGCCTGCTTTGGTTTCCATTTCAGTCGACCCCGAGCACGATGGACCTGCGCAGATGAAAGCCTTCGGTGAACGTTTCGGCGCTGATTTCCGGCGTTGGCACTTTGTGACGGGAAACTCGACGGCACTTCGCCGGGCCGTCGTTGAGGGCTTCAAAATCGCCGTGGATTCCAGCCGGGCCAGCGGAAATCCCGAACAACTCTTGCACGGGACCCATCTGGTGTTGGTGGACCGTCGCGGAACAATCCGAGGCTACTACCCCTCAAACGAGTCAGCGGCGCTCGAGCAGTTGCGCAAAGACGCCCGCGCGCTCAGTGCGCGTTGAATGGGCCAACGCCCAGGGCTCTGGGTCATTCTCGAGGCTTGGGGTGAACTTCTACAGCGCCGCGTCTATCCACCCGGTGACTTCGCTCCAAACGTCTTCACGCAATGACGCGTTATGCCCCGCATTGGGAACGAGAATCAGCCGCTTGGGGCCTCGCAGCTTGGCGAAGATGCGGCGGGAGTGGTCAGGTGGGGTTTCCACGTCGGCTGAGCCGTGAACCAAAAGCACCGGAGCGACGATGTGTTCTGCAGCCTTCGCTGGGCTGACCGCATCGACGACAAAGTCAGCGCGGCGTTCGGCCAGTGCAAAGGACTTTTCGATAGCCTGAGCCGTAAAGAAAAACGGTGCGCGCTCAGTTGCGACGGTGCGCAAGTCGGAAAAGGACTCTGCCGCAACGACTGCGCGGATACGACGGTCCTCGGCAGCCGCCTGAAGCGCCACGGCGGCGCCAAGCGAATGACCCATGAGCACCACCGGGCCTGGCTCAATTTTGTCCACCACGCGATGAAGGTCGTGTTTCTCGAAGAACCCATAGGTGCATGCCTCGCCCCCCGACTGGCCATGCCGACGACTGTCGTATGCGATGACCTCGAACCCGCGCGCGGTCATGCGCTCAATCACCCGGACGCTGCTCGCCCGGTTGTCCGCAACGCCATGAAGTGAGACGACGACGCCACGCTTCGCCCCTTTGGGCTGGCACCGCCAACCTCTGAGTACAACCCCCGCCCCCTGAAAGCTCACTTCGGCGCAGCCGTCTGGGGGTGCAAGCAACATCGGGCGCCGAAACGGGTAGAGCAGACCTCCCGCTCCCAGCTCTGGCAACTGCTTCGCCACGTAGCCGATGCCCACAACCAGGACAAAGCCGATGACGCCCGCACTCCAGCCAAGAATTCGCTTCATTCGTTAGACTTCAGTGTGTCGGAAAAGCGGACAGGGCGCACGCGAGCGCTTCGTCGACAAAGCCAGGCCCAGCAGCGCCTTCGGCGACGGCGGACACCGTCACGCATCCCTCGGCTCGAACCGCGCCTTTTTCTGGAGGAATGCCCGCTTCCTTGTGGAACGCTTGCAGATGTTGTGCGAACGCCGCTGCGTCCGCCGCAGTCTCAAACAAAAAGGCCCCCGCGAAGGCTCCACCCGTAGGGCTGCTCACTTCTTCGCGCCAATCCCCACGCCAAGCAGAGCGAAAACGTTCTGGAAAACGTTCATTAAGCCCAACGATGAATGCCCAAATCGGGACTGCACCGGGAAGCAGCTTTTCCAACGCCATGGGTTTTGGAGAGGGCGGCCGTTTGCCGGTCAGGTACAGGTCGGGCTGGATGACCTCTTGCAAAGTCACCGGCGGTGCATCCAGAAGCATCTCGCAAGAGGGGTGTCGTTGTTCCGCCACCGCAAGCGCCAATGCTGTGCCGCAGTAATAAATAAAGTGAGCCTCTGTGCGAATTTGCGCAGGCGCATTTCCCTTCACCAAGGCGGCGTCGATGAGGCGACTCAGGTTCAGCGCGTGCTGCGCTTGGGTATGGACAATGCGGCGAGCCCAGCGGCCACGCATGTGCGGAAACAACTCTCCCATCACGCGTGCACCGACAACCCGTGACTGCCCTTGCACAACCGCTGGCAGAATCAGTTGGGAGAACTCCGTCGTCCCTGACTCGCGGGCATGAGCCTCGATGATTCCTCGCGCGACTTGAATGCGCTCTTGCTGCATTGCCGCCACAACCAGTGGCGTGAGGCCAACCAGCACCTCTTGAGAGACACCGGGATTGAGGAGCAAAGTTCCGGTCGAGCCCTCAATTTGGCCAGCGACTGCAGCCGGTGCCCCTTGGGCAGCGTGTTGGGACGCAGCGTCCAATCCGTGACGGAGTTGGCGCGCATCCACCCAGCAGACATCTTGGGCGGGTGCCTCGGAAAGCCCCAATGCGCCGGCGACCCGGGGGCGAATGTTCGAAAGAAAGTCCAGGGTGGCATCCGCGCCCATGGGCCGCGCACCATGGGCAACGATTTGCTGACAGCGCGCGACAGCCTCGGCGAGTTGTGTTTTTGAGCGTTTCAAGACCATCGCGCCCAGCGGGCTGGCTGCTGCGAGCGGTCGAAACGCGAGGAGCTGCGCAACGCCCCGCCCGAAATCGCGGCCCATCCGCGCACCCCACTGAGCGGCCACCGCGCCGTCCAGGTGTCTCGCCGCGGGCGCGGCAGGCAAGCGCACCAGGTTCGTTTCGGCTGAAGCTTTGGCTGACCCAGAAGAAACCATCGGGACATTATCCGCGTGGGCCTATCCTGAGTTTCCGTCGCTGTGCCAAGGCGTTTGACTTGCCCCGGGGCAAGCGCAAGGTATTTGCGGTGGCACCGAAAAATAAACGCGCGACAGTGCGAACCCGCGTCGACATCCCCAGAGACCTGCATCGACGCCTTCGAACGGTTGCCGCAGAGAAGGGTTGCTCCGCTCGACAACTCATTCTTCTGGGCATCGAACGCATCGTGGGTCCAGCGGATGACGCGCGTCCTCGTCGGAGGCTCAAACTGAGTCGCGGGCTGATTCGTCCCGCGGGTCGACGCATCAAGCTCACGAACGAACAGGCCTATGCCCTCGCTGCGCTCCCCTGACATCAACGCCTGGCTTTTCGCTGTCAGAGGCGGAACGGCTCAGGACGGTTCGTGCACCGACACGCCACAATGTCGTCGCAAAGATTCGAAGTCTCTGTCGTGGGCCAAAACAGTCAAGCCGTGCTCGAGCGCCATTGCCGCAATCAAACAGTCCACGGTGCCGCGAACCCGATGCCCTGCCTCACGACAGCGTCGATACAATGCGGCCGCGTGCTCAAAAGTCTCGGGGAACACCGGCTCCACGAAGTCGCAGGCCGATAACAATTGACCCACCTCCGCTGCATGGTGATTGCTTCGGCAACCCTGAAGCACCTCTTGAAGAATCACGCCCGTCACCGTGAGCGCTGCACCATCGGCGAGAAGGCGGTTCAAAGCTTGGTCGCAGGGCGAACCCGTCGCCCGCAGGAATTCAATCCAAGCAGAAGTATCGACCAGCATGGGCAGACTACCTGTCTCTCATTTGAGCCAGGCTTCCTTCCCAGCCGGACCCACGCAACCGAGAAGCCAACCTGCGCTGCTCCTCGCGTCTGACCAACTCCTTTAGCGCACGGTCGATCAAATCACGCGTGCTTCTTACCCCCGTGAGTTTTCGACAACGGGCGACGAGTTTTTCGTCGACGACTACATTCGTGCGTTTCATACACCGTTTATACACCTTAAGCGTTCGTTCAACAAACCGTGCCGGGCGTGTCTCCGATTCCCAGCGCGGTGGGGCTACCGCCGCCGGGCCGGCTGCGCTTTGGTCTTGGTGCGCGTCGTATGCGCGCCGTGCACGCGGCGTTTGCGAATTGACTCTTGCGACGCGGCGTCTGTCAGGTTGACGTGGCTTTGCCGCAGACGAAAGCAAAGGTCCTCTCGCAACGATGCTTCGCATGCGCTGTAAGACTTGGACAAGCCGAGAACCAGTTTCGGCCGCTCATCCTGGCGGTTGAGGCATTGCACGATGCGCCGTTGATGCTCCTCCGAGACACCCAAAAGGTCGGGGATGAACAACACACCGACGGTCTTCACCAGCCCTTCGAGGAGCGCCGCGGGCGAGTCGGCGACAATCAAATCCCCTTCGTGCGCGAATTGACGCGCGGCTTCTTCCGCCCACGCCCTGCGCTCGTCGGCGTTTCCACCATAGAGCAACAGCGAAACGCGGTTGGTCACCAGCTGAGATTCGGAATACGTGGTTGCACTCAAGAGGCCCCCTGGTGTGCGGGGTTTGCCACCACACCCCAGGGAACTCTGTATACCTCGACAGGTTGGGATTTGCCCTTCAGCTTCACCGGCGGAAGGGTTTCGAGGTGTTCTTGGCCCACCAATTCGCGCGTGCGTGAACCCACTAAGATTTCACCCGGAGAGGCGATGGCACACAACCTGGACGCCACGTTCACGGCGTCGCCAATGCACGTGTATTCGGTTCGCTGCGCCGAACCGAGGTTGCCCACAATCGCCACGCCCGAATTGATGCCAATCCCCAATTCCAGATGGCCACCCTCCGTACTTCCGGGCAGCTCTGCGACTGCTTCCATCATCATCCGCGCGCTCTGGAGGGCACGCAGGGCATCGTCTGAGCGCCGCACCGGCGCGCCAAAGACGGCCATCAGGCCATCGCCCAGAAACTTGTCGAGCGTTCCACCACACGTGAGCACCGCTTCGGCCAAACGGGCGAGAACCGCGTTGAGCAGACCCACCACCTGCTCGGGTGGCAAGGTTTCGGACAACGACGTGAAGTGTCGAATGTCTGCGAAGAGAACAGTCACTTCGCGCTTTTCACCTGTCAAAACGACTTCGCTGGGGTTCTTCAGCACTTCATCGACGACGGCATCTGAGGTGTACCTCGCGAAAAGCTTCCGCATGCGTTCGGTTTCACCGGTTCGCCGCAAGACACTCTCAATCCGCGCGAAAATTTCATCCAGACTTGCCGTCTTGCTGACGTAGTCATCCGCGCCAGCACGAAGACCGCCCACACGCTGCGCTTCGTTTTCGCTTGCGGTCAGAATGATGACGGGAATCGCGCGCGCTGGACCATCTTTTAAGCGCCGACACAATTCGGTGCCGTCCATGCCAGGCATTTGCAAATCCGAAAGGACAATGTCGGGGCGAAGGCGAAACACTTCGTCTAACGCTTGAAAAGGATCTTCAAACGCAAACACGTCGTAGCCAGAGGCCTTCAAACCCTCCGTCACCAAGGCACAAGCGACCGGCGAGTCATCGACAATCACCACGCGTCTGGGCGCGTCTGGCTTGCCAGGCGCTTGGGTCACCTCGAGTTTGGCGAGGGGTGCAGTTTCGTGCCGTATGTCTCTGCGGCCCTGAAGCGCGAGCGCCTCGTAAATGTGTTTGTACTGACAGACACCCATCTCGACGAGGATTTCACCCAAGCGACGCCCATTGCCGCGCTGTTGTGTGAGAGCCGTTTCGAGCTGCGCGTTGGAAATGTGTTTGAGCCGCACGAGAAGCTCACCCATTTTGGGCGGCTGGGCTTCCGTTGCAGGCAGCCCCAGGGCTTCGAACAACGCGCGCTGCAACTGCTCCCGACTCACATAGCCCAACGTCACCAAAGCTTCGCCGACCCGCTGGCCGGTGAGGCTTTGCAACGCAAGCGCTTCTTTCAGCTGGCGTTCTGTGGCAACGCCCAACTTGAGAAGCAACTCGCCAAAGAGTGGTGCGGCCTCGCGCATGGTCAGCGTGCACTCGTGCCAAGAAGGCACGGGGCACCCCATCAGCGTAGCCGAGTTCGTCTAACTGTCTTGCTTCTGACGCGCTTCGGCAGCGGCGCGCCCACGTGGGCGGACAATGTCAGGAACGCTGCTCGGTGATGCGTATTCTGACCACTCGCTGGGGCGACGCTTCGTGCGGTCTAGAAGTCTCAGCTTCTGGTAGTGGACTGCGCAATACGCGAGCGTTTTCGCTTGTTAGCGTTTGAGATCAGTCACGTTGGCCGGTGCACCGTTGGGGGATTTTCCGCCCTCCATCTTGCAGCTGCCCTCGAAAATCACGCCGCGATCCATCTGCACCGCGGGCGCTTCCAAATTGCCCTTCACCCGCGCAGGGGGATGCATCTCAATGAGCTGCGCCGCGCGAACATTGCCCTCGACGGTGCCATTGATGACCACCGTGCCCGCACTGATTTCGGCATTCACCCGGGCGCCGTCGCCGATGACCAGCGTGTCCTTGGTCGAAATCTGTCCGGAGAACTTCCCGTCGATGCGAACCTGTCCTTCAAAAGACAGTTTTCCGTCGAACTCGCTCCCTTTTCCCAAAAGGGTATGCACATCGCCGGTTCTCGTGGACACGCTCTCCTCCTCACGCTTCATCATCAGTGCCATGGGCTGTTTGTCCTTCGTTCTGCGAAAGAACGCTACTTTCTCAACCGCGCTGCGATGCGGTCCAGGTCTGCATACGAATAAAATTCAATTTCGACGGTACCTTTGCCGCCACGGTCGTTGAGGCGAACTTTGGTGCCCAGCGCACGCTGCATGTCTTCAATCCAGGCCCGTGTTGAGCTCGTATTCTTCGATGGCGTGGCAGCCGTGCGCTCGGGGCCGCTGCCTGTTTTCTTGTTTTTCACCTGACGTTCGGTTTCACGAACTGAAAGACGCTGCTCGACCACTTTGCGCGCCAGGGCCAAGACGTCGGCTGCCTTGGAAAGGCCTAAGAGCGCGCGGGCGTGTCCCATGTCGAGCGAACCCTCGACCAACATGGCCTTCACTTCATCGGGCAGGCCCAAAAGGCGAAGCGCATTGGCCACGGTGGAGCGTTCTTTGCCGACGCGCTGCGCGGCCTTTTCCTGGGATAACCCGAATTCCTCGATTAGCCGGTGGTAGCCCTCGGCCTCCTCGATGGGGTTCAGGTCAGAACGCTGAAGGTTCTCGACCAATGCGAGTTCAAACGCCTCTGCATCCGCAACCTCTCGAACCAGCGCAGGAATTTCGGTGAGTCCCGCCATCTGGGCAGCGCGCCACCGCCGCTCGCCCGCGATGATTTGAAACGCCCCGTTGGTTCGGCGCACCAAAATGGGCTGCAAGACGCCCTGTTCACGAATCGAGTCCGCGAGCGCGCGGAGTTGTTTGTCGTCCATGTGTTTGCGCGGCTGATGCACATCGCGCTGAATCATCTCCAAGGACAACTGACTGACACTCCCCTTGGGGGTTACGCCACTGGAGGAAGACAAGCCCGCAGAGGGAAGCAGTGCGCCCAGACCTCGTCCCAAAGCGCGCTTGGGGGGTTTCTCATTCGGATGTTTGTCGGCGAAGTTCATGCGAGTCCCCGTGGTGTCTTGGCTGGCTGCGTCTTGGGCTATCCCGCCCGGCGTTGTGCGTGCGTGGCTTTGTCGCGACGAAGAATCTCATTTCCAAGCGCCAAATAACTTTCGCAGCCTTTGGACTTGATGTCGTAGAGCAAAATCGGCTTGCCGAAACTCGGACATTCAGAGAGGCGGACGTTTCGCGGGACGACTGCGCGAAACACGTGTTTCGGAAAATGCATACGGACTTCGTCGGCCACTTGGTGCGCGATGTTCGCGCGCGCATCGAACATGGTAAGCAGGATGCCTTCGAGTTCGAGCGACGGATTGAGGCTTTCGCGAACCAATTCAATGGTCCGCATGAGCTGAGACAACCCTTCGAGCGCGTAGTACTCGCACTGCAATGGAATCAACACCGTGTCCGCAGCGGTCAAAGCGTTCAGCGTGAGCAGTCCCAAAGACGGCGGACAATCAATCAGAATGTAGTCGAAGCCCTGGGTGAGTCCTGCGATGGCGTCTCGGAGACGGTATTCGCGCCGCTCCATCCCAACGAGTTCGATTTCGGCGCCGGTCAGGTCTGGCGTCGCGGGAACCACCGACAAGTAACGCAGTTCAGTGGGATGAAGAAGCTCATCCAGCGGTCGACCCCCAACCAAGGTCTCATAGATGGTGCCCTGCATGTCCTTGGGCTTAATGCCCAGTCCACTGCCGGCATTTCCCTGGGGGTCCATGTCGAGCAACAGCGTCCGGCGCTCTGCTGAAGCCAGGCTCGCGGCGAGATTGATGGCGGTGGTGGTTTTTCCCACGCCACCTTTCTGGTTCGACACGCAGATGACTCGGCCCACGGCGCCCCCAAAATCCCTGGCAGGCCTGACACCAGCCGGGTTGGCGCACGTACCATGTTTCAGAAATCTGAGCCAAACCATCTGCCAAACCATTTGAACGGCCAACGGGCCAAATGTTCCACGTGGAACACTGGGCCCGCCGAAGGCGCGAATTGTTCCACGTGGAACAATCACCCAGTCTCTAGCAGGCTGCTGAAAAACTGCTGCGCGTCCCATCTGCGGCGTTGCGGGCCCCTCCTTTCGTCCTGACGTACCGAGAGCACGCTGCGGCGAAAGGGCCTCCCGCGCCTGGCATCTCGGCCTGCTCGCGACGTTTTTCAGCAGCCTGCTAGGCCGGCGAGAGAAGTGCCACCGCGCGCTCCGCCCCAGACCACGGAAGGCGCATGACCCGAAACGAGCCCAACCGGAAACCCTGCGCCTGGGCCGCTGCTTGGACGGCTTCTTCTTCCGTCCGCCCAAGCATCAACAGCACGGCGCCACCCTCGGTGAGGTAGGGCCGGCAAAGTCGGAGCATCGGCTCTGGCGCACCCACCGCGCGAGCGACCACGCGGTCAGCCCGTTCGATGCCTTCGTCCTCAGGCGAGCCAGCAAGGGTTTGATGCACCGCAGACGCCCCTGAAAGCTGCAGCTGGACGATGGCTTGCTTCACGAAAGCCACCTTGCGGGCAGAGGCGTCGACAAGGGTTGCCTTGAGCTCCGGCCGGGCAATCTTCAGGGGGAGACCCGGAAACCCGGCCCCCGTGCCCACATCCAGAAAGCTCGTCGCGCCTTCCAACTCTGGCAGAATCAAGAGAGAGTCGATGAAGTGCTTCTCGACGACCTCGCGCGGTTCCACAATGCGGGTGAGGTTCACCTTGGCGTTCCACTTCTGGAGCAGCGCATACATCGCCACCAGTCGTTCGATGGCGCCCTCTGGAAGCGCCAGGCCGGAATCCACCAGGCATCGCTTCACCAATGAGGTCAGGGTGTCATTATCCACAGCGTGCCTTCGTCCCCAGCCTCGTAAGCCTATGAAACCGCGGGGCTCCTCAAGACCGGCCAGTCCATGAACACGTTTTCCACAGGCGTAAATTCCGACAATTCCTAGCGAACCGCCACCGTGTGGCCGCGCTTGAGGTGCACCAACAAAAGGTCAATGTTGGCCGGATTCAGTCCAGGCACCCGCCGCGCATGGCCAATTGTTTCGGGCCTTCGTTTCGAGAGCTTCTCAACCGCTTCACCCGACAACCCCCGAACGGTCTGAAAATCCAACCCCGTAGGAATCGCCCAATCGTCCCATGCGTCTCGACCTCGGGCCAGCGCCCGGGCCCTTTGCGCCACATAACCTTCGTACTTCAGACAGGTTTCGACCTCATCCTTCACATCGCCAGGGAGGTCGGGGCGCTCAACGTCAAGCGCCTGAAGGGTCGCGTACGTTTCGGAGGGGCGGCGAAGCCGGGCGTCGAACCCGAGCGAACGCAGGCGACCGACTTCGGCTTCGATGGCATTCTTACGCGCTTCTGCGTTCGCGAATTCTCCATCTGAAATCAGCCCCAAGCGATGCCCGTGGTGGCTGAGCCGCAAGTCTGCGTTGCCCTCACGCAGGGTAAGTCGGTGTTCGGACCTGGCTGTCATCATTCGAAAGGGTTCGTCCACGCCCAAAGTCACGAGCTCATCCAACAGCACCGCTCCATGGGCTTCGTCGCGGCGGAGAATGAGTGGTGCTTCATCTCGAACCAGAAGGGCTGCGTTAATGCCTGCCATCAGCCCTTGAAAGGCAGCTTCTTCGTAGCCTGAAGTGCCATTGAGCTGCCCACCCAAAAACAGCCCGGGAACATCACGCGACTCCAAGCTGGCCCGAAGCTGGGTGGGGGGCGCGTAGTCGTATTCCACGGCATAACCAGGGCGCGCGATGTCGACTTGCGCGAGCCCCGGAATCGTTCGCAAAAACTCCAGCTGCGTTTCCGCGGGCAGACTTGTCGACAGGCCCGCAGGATAAATGAGGGGGCTGTCGAGTCCTTCGGGCTCAAGAAACACCGTGTGGCGTTGTCGGTGCGAAAACCGCACCACCTTGTCTTCCAGGCTGGGGCAATAGCGCGGCCCTTGCCCCACGATGTCGCCCAAATGAAGTGCCGACCGCGACAGGTTGGCGCGAACGACGTCATGGGTCTTTGGGGTGGTCGCGGTCAGGTGGCAGTTCAGCTGAGGCAGTCTGGGAAACTTGGCCTCACCAAAGCCGCGCCGGGAAAAGGGCAGGGCGCCTTCATCGCCGGGCTCCGGCGTGCATTGGGTGAAATCAATCGACTCCGCCAGCAGCCTCGGCGGCGTGCCCGTCTTGAACCTTTCCAGACGAAGACCCAGCGCACGAAGGCTCTCCGACAGCTTCCACGCCGCGCTGTCTCCGACGCGCCCACCCTCCGCTTTTTCTTCCCCGACGTGCATGCGCGCCTGAAGAAACGTGCCGGTGGTCAGCACCACGGCTCGGCTGTGAACACGTTCGCCTTGCGCGAGTGTGACGCCGGTCGCACGGCCCTGCTCGACACAAATCTCGACGACTTCGCCCTCACGCACGTCGAGGTTGGGCGTACGCAACAAAGTCGACTGCATCCCTTTGGCGTAGATGTCGCGGTCACACAAAACGCGCGTGGCCCGAACGGCAGGACCTTTGGAGGCATTGAGTGTCTTGTAGTGGGTGCCCGCGAAGTCAGCCGCGCGTGCCATTTCGCCACCCAGGGCATCGATTTCGCGAACGAGGTGGCCTTTCGCAGTACCGCCGACGGCGGGGTTACAACTCATCAAAGCGATGCGGTCTGCGCGAAGCGTCAGCGCGAGGACACGTTGGCCCATGCGTGCCGCGGCCAGCGCCGCTTCACAGCCCGCATGTCCCAAGCCCACAACGATGACGTCGTAATGTCCCTGCATGACCAATGGGCGCCCTCATAACGTGGGTGCGCAGGCGCCGTCACTTCCCGATGCAGAACCGCGCGAAAATCGCATCGAGCACTTCTTGGGTTGCGGTTTCGCCGGTGATTTCGCCCAGCGCCAGCAGCGCATCGTGAAGCTCGCCGGCCACGACTTCCAACGTGCTGAGGCGCTCGGCTTCGGCAGCGGAATCCAGTGCGGAGGAAACACGCGACAGCGCGTCGGCGTGACGCCCCGAAATCGCCCCGGCCCATTCGGCATGACCGCCGATGCCGAGTTCTTCGCCCAGGTGCTCGCGCAGCGCATCGATGCCTTCTTGCGTGACGGCGCTCACGTATTGCCCTTGAGCCGTCCGCGCCTCAAGTGGGACGAGGTCCGCTTTGCTCCGAACGCGAAGCAGCGACGCGCCTGTTGCCTCCGCCTCCCAGAGTTCGGCTTCTGCCTCACGCGCATCCGGAGGCAACACCAACACCGCGACATCGGCACGCCGAATTTCTTCTCGTGCTTTGTCGACCCCCAGCGCTTCAACGCGTGCGTTCGTCTCGCGCAGCCCAGCCGTATCCACCACTGTCACGGCGCACCCGAAAAGCAGCAACCTCGCTTCGAGCGCGTCGCGTGTCGTTCCGGGTTCAGCATCGACAAGCGCACGCGAATCACCACACAAGCGGTTGAAAATACTAGACTTTCCGGCGTTTGGCGGACCAAAAATAACCACGCGCGCGCCGTCTCGCAACAACCGCCCCCGCTTGGCTTCGCCCAGCATCGCTCGGGCCTTTTGGGCGAGCTGCGCAATGCGCGGCGCCAGCGTCTCCGCGGCGCCTTCGGCTTCATCTGGAAAATTCAGCACGCCTTCAACATCGGCGCACAGCGCGAGCAGCGGTGTTCTGAGGTCCTTGATGCGCGCCGACAATTCGCCGCAAAGCTGGGCCGCTGCAGCCCGCTGCGCAGCCTCCGACTCTGCCAAAACAAGGTCGCCCACCGCTTCGGCACGCGCCAAATCCATGCGGCCATTCAAGAAAGCGCGACGCGTAAACTCGCCGGGCTGGGCCATGCGCACGCCCGGTGTCGACAACACTTCGCGCAGCACAGCTTGCGCCAAGTGCCAGTTGCCGTGCAGCTGCAGCTCGACAACTTCCTCGCCGGTCAGCGAGTGCGGCGCCGCGAAGTACAAGAAAAGCCCCTCATCCAGAAGCTGACCCGCGTGAGTTCGTACCGGCGTGAGGTACGCGTAACGCGGTTTGGGCGGACGCTCCACTTGGGTCAAAGCCAAAGCGGCTTCGAGCGCACGCGGGCCGGACACCCGAACAACCGCCACGCCACCGCGCGAAGCCCCCGTCGCCACGGCAGCAATGGTTGCGGTCTCATTGTCACCGCCCACTGTGTTCACCCGGGTCGGTGCCGCGCGCGGCCTGCGTCACAGCGTCCGTATGGTTTTGGATGTAGTGTTCGACGGCCTCGTCGCTGAGCCCCAAATCACGAAGCACACCCGGGTACACCGCGCCAAACGCCGGTGAGTTTTCGTCTCCACGCAAACGAAAACTCATTTTCAAGACGGCCGCGCCAAACAACTTGTCTTTCAGCGCTTTCGCCTTCGCCATGACCGACTATTCCTCATCGTCGGCAGGCATGGTGGAACGCTTGGGCATCGGAAGCGGCTTGTCCGGGCGAAACATCAGGCGCCGCAAATAGCTGTCGCCCTCAGCAACGACTTTGACGCCTGAAACGTCTTTCACTGCACGGAGCGCGCGGGCGCGTTCTTCGGGTTTCATGGTCAGCACGGCGTAGAAGCGACCGCGCTTCGCCGACGCCTCCGCCAACGCACGAACGCTCTTTTCCAGCACCGCATCGGGCGACACCTCCAGCGTGGTTTCATCTCCGCTCGAAGGCACGGCCCGTGTCGGGGGTGGCGCTGTGAGGGGTGCCGGCTTCGCCGCCGCGCCGTTGGGTCTCGGCTCTGTGCGCGGGGGTGGCGGGCCTTTGGGCGCTGGAAAACCGCCGACACCGAGCGTGACCCAACGCCTGGGCCCTGTCGGGGGATTGACCATCTTGTTCACCAAGAACTGCAGCGCATCGAGCAACGGCGAGCGTTTCCCATTCAGAAGCGAGAGTGATTCCGCTTGCGGATAGAGCGCCACGGCGACGTTTCCATCCTCGGCGTCCTTTGCCTCCACGCGCATCGGCATCTCCATCAAACGAGATACCTCTGTGAGAAGGCCGGCCGCGGCTTCGCATTTCCCATCGTTCGTCACCGGAACGGCGCCTTCGCTCACTTGCGTTTCTCCACCAGAACTTGTGGCACAGCTGGCCCAGCGCCCGCCCGCCTGTCGAGCCAGCGCCGCAACGCGTACGTTTGGCCAATGGACAAAATGTTGTTGGTCAACATGTACAACGTCAGGCCCGAGGGCGTGGCGAGCAGCACCGCCGAAAAGAAAATGGGCATGAACCACGTGAACATTTTCTGCTGAACCGGATCAGCAGCCGGCGGCTGGAGTTTGGCCGTTAGCACCATCGTCACGCCCAGGAGAATCGGGAACAAATACGTGGGGTCTTTGTACGTGAGGTCCAACCACACGGGCCCCACAAGGGGTTCTCGGTACAATTCGTAGCTTGTGCGCAACGTGGTGTAGAGCGCAATCCAGACCGGCATCTGCACCAGCATCAACATGCAGCTGCCAAAAGGATTCACCTTGGCCTGCTGATACAACTTCATCGTTTCCATCTGCTGGCGTTCGCGGTCGTTGACGAACTTCTTTCGAATCGTCTCGACTTGGGGTTGCAGCTTCTTCATCGCCTCCATGCCGACCATCGACCGGTGCGTCAGCGGGAACAGCACCAGCTTCACCAAAACCGTGAGCAGAATGATGGCCACGCCCCAGTTGCCGGCAAGGGCGTAAAACTTTTTCATGCTCCACAAGAGCGCTTTGCACAGGACAGTCCAAATCCCAAAGTCGACGGTTCGCTCCAACTGGGGTGCGGGAGCGGTGACGGGCTGCGCCCCCACCGCCAACAACGCCGAAGACGGCACGCCGGCCAGCGCATCCACGTCTTTGGGGCCCAAGTAGATGCCATAGCGGGAGGTGTGGCTTTCACCCGGCGCCAGCGACAAGGCGAAGGCCGCAGAGGCCGCGCGCTCCTTGGGCGATGCCACAAACACGCAACGTCCCTCGCTCGGTGAAAGTGGGAAAACAGCCGCCAAGAAATATTGGTGGTCCACCCCGAAAAAACGAATGGGGCCCTTCAAGGTCTCGGGCGGGTCATCAGACGGCGCACGTTTTTCCAGTTCTTCGCCCACCGCGCATGCTGCACTCGCCTGATTGCCCACACCGCCAAAGAAACTCGGCGCTTCCTCTGTGCTGGGGTCGACCTCGCGGGTGGTGTGCAACCACAGCTCTCCCGTACGTGCCTCTTGCGTCGTGTTTCGCACGGTCAGCGTCATCAGCAGTTCGTAGCCCTCTTTGGGCCAGCGAAACTCCTTGATGACTTCCCACCCTTGTTGCGCCGCACGAAAGCGAATGCTCTGGGGTGTTTCTTCGAGCACTTCAAACGCCGCATCCGCAGCAAAAGGCACGGGGCCTTCAATGGCTGTTGAGAGGGGTGGCGGTCGGCCCGCCAGAGGCACCGACAAGTTCATCGCCTTGCTGACCGCTTCTTTTCGCCCCGTAAAGCGTTCGAACGCTTCGCGCAGCGTCACCCGCTCTTGCTCTTTGGTTTTCTCGCCCAGGAGCAGCGCCTCAGCCAGAGAGGCCCCCTGACTGTTCCAAACGTAGCGACTGGTGTCTCGCGTCAGCGTGACGCGCTTCACCGGTACAGACGCCGTTTCGGCCACAGCGACCGGAGCTGCAGGCGCCGCTGCGGATGGCGTGCCAGCAGGCAGCGGTGTCGGTGTGGGCGCTGCGACTTTGGGCGCATTCGCCGACGGCGCCGCCGCGGGCTGTGCCTCGGGAGGCGGCACAGGTGGATTCACCATCATATAGAGAACGGTCACTGCGAATGACAACGCAATGGCCAAGAGCAAACGCCGCTGTGAATCCATGAACGAAAAACTCCCAAGTCAGGGGACGGGGTCAAGTCCACCTGGATGAAACGGGTTGCATCGCAACAGTCGCTTGATGGCCAGCCACAGCCCCTTCAGCGCGCCATGGCGTTCCAACGCTGAAAGCGCATAGCACGAGCAAGACGGATAAAAGCGGCACGCCGGCGGCAAGAGGGGTGACACCACGCGTCGATACGCGTGAATCGGCAATGACAGCATCCACGTCACAACAGTCATGCGAACCGTCGTCCCAGTTGCAGCGCGATCGCGTCAAACGCCTTGTCGAAGGCTTCTGCACGCGTGTCGGCTGCAGACTTCCGCGCAATGACGAGCAGGTCTAATCCGCCCGGCAACTCTTCGCGCGCCTTTCGAAACCACTCACGAATTTTTCGACGAAGGCGTGTGCGCAGGACGGCAGGGCCAACTTTCGTCGACACGGTGATGCCAAGGCGCGTGGGCAACGCATCTTTTCTGGCGAGCGCGAGCGCCAACAGTGGCCCGGACGAGATTTTCACGCCCCCCTCCTGGACTTTCAGAAACTCGCGGCGCTTTCGGAGACGCAGCGCCTTGGGGAAGCGCTGGCTCACGCGACTACTTGTGTGCCGCTTTGACGGCCAAGCGCTTGCGCCCTTTGGCGCGCCGGCGACGAAGCACATTTCGCCCCGCGACCGTACTGTTGCGCTTGCGAAAACCGTGTGTGCGGTTTCGACGAATTTTGGACGGTTGGTACGTGCGCTTCGACACGGGGAAACTCTCCTCGAAAGGTCGCGGGCCATAGCGTCACAAAGCCCTCGACGTCAAGTGCGCACGCGCGTTGCCTTGTATCGAAACTTGAGTCCCGCCACGCCTTCTCAACAGTTATCCACAGCCGACCCACAGCACTAGCAACAGCTTCTAAATAAGTTTTAATATTCGCGACTTACCTGCTGCTACAAGTACCTACAGGGCCCTGAAAAAATCGTCATTCACAACGCTTTCAGTGCTTGATCCAGACGTCACACAATTGCTACGCCGCGCCCCCCCGCGCCGCAACGAAGGCGCGTTTTTGTCGATTTTGTTTTCACCATTGTCCGAGGCGCCTTCTGTGCACGCACCCGCCGAATCGCAGATTTCCGCCGGCGCGCCTCAAATCTGGTTCAAGACACTTTCTCTGCTGCGAGACGAAGGCAAGCACTACGCCGTCTCATGGCTCGAACGCATGCGTGGCCTGGATCACAACGGCCAAATGTTCACCCTCGGTGTGCCAGACCGGTTCTTTCGCGATTGGGTCGACGACCACTATCGAACCCTTCTTGAAGACGCGATTGGCCGTGTTCTCGGGCGTCCGATCGAACTTGCTTATGAAGTTGTCGATGCCGCGCACGCGAGTGCCGGTGCGACACCCCAAGAAATGCTTTCGCTCGGCGCGCCGCTGTTGCGCCCGCAGCGTCTCAACGAACGCTTCACCTTTAAGACTTATGTTGTGGCCGATTCCAACCAGTTGCCCGCAGCCGCCTGCGCGGCGGTCGCCGAAAATCCGGGGCGTTGCTACAACCCCTTGTTCGTCTATGGCGACACCGGGTTAGGAAAAACCCACCTGCTGCATGCGGTGGGCAATCGTGTCTACGAAAAAAATCCGAAAGCCCGCGTCGTCTATTTGTCGTCGGAACAATTCACCAACGAGTTTGTCGAGAGCGTTCGCGACCACCGCATGCCCGAGTTTCGACGAAAGTTTCGTGAAGAGTGCGACGTCCTTCTCATCGACGACATCCACTTCCTCGGCAAGAAGGAAGAAACCCAGAAAGAATTTTTCTATACGTTCAACACCCTGCACGAGATGGGCAAGGCGATTGTGCTCACATCGGACACCGTGCCTGCAGAGATTCCGGGCTTGGAAGAGCGCCTGCGTTCGCGCTTCACCATGGGGCTCATCACCGACATTCAAGAGCCAGACTTTGAAACCCGGGTCGCGATTCTCAAGAAGAAAGCCGATGCGGAAGGCTTCCCGTGCCCCGATTCTGTCTGCCATTTTATCGCCCGGCACATTCAGAAAAACGTCCGCGAACTCGAAGGCGCTCTCGTGAAGCTTTCTGCGGTGCACAGCCTCACGGGCCAAGCCGTCACGGAAGAGTTTGCGGCGCAAGTGCTGCGCGACATTCTGCCGAGCCATCGTCCCATCGACATCGACCAAATTCAACGCGAAGTCGCGCGCTACTACCGGGTGGCTGTTGAAGAACTCCGGTTGGACCGCCGGATGCGCCAACTCGCGCATGCGCGCCAAGTCGCCATGTATTTCGCGCGGCGCCTGACACAGTGTTCGTTTCCTGAAATCGGTCAAAAGTTCAACAAAGACCACTCCACCGTCATTTCAGCTGTCCGCAAGGTGAAAAATCAGCGGGAAACCGACCCGAAAATCCGCCACGAGTTGGAAGAGCTCGAGCAAAAACTCGGAATCACCTAGCAGGCTGCTGAAAAACTGCTGCGCGTCCCATCTGCGGCGTTGCGGGCCCCTCCTTTCGTCCTCACGTACAGAGAGCACGCTGCGGCGAAAGGGCCTCCCGCGCCTGGCATCTCGGCCTGC
>JBJXGM010000156.1:0-25997 GCA_046155985.1 Myxococcaceae bacterium
CTGCTCCAAAATGCGGCGCGGCGCCTTGCCGGGCCGAAAACCGTCGATGCGCACTTGGCGAGACAGGTGTGCGTAGGCCTTGTCCAGCTCTTCGCGAACAGTTTCGGGGGGGACTTCGATGGAGAGCTTTCGCTCAATGGGGGAAAGCTCTTCGACGTGAACCTTCATGTGCAAACGACCTCGGGTGGCGACTGTGCGAGCAGAAGACCGTCCCCTCTAGCCCAGTGTGACGAGAGCGAGCCAGGGCAAAGAAGCATGCGGGGCGGATCGGCACCCCCGAGCGTGGGTGCCGACGGCGTCTTACGACCGCGAAGTCTAACGTTCGTTAGCCTCAGAACGCGGAGTACAATCCGTCAGAAATCCATCTTTGAGTTTGTAGGTGCAGTAAACGTAGGAAGCCCCGGGCGCGCAGACACGTTCACGAGGCGTTTCAATCCCCGTCGGCAGAGCTATGGGGCCTTGGCGCCGCGCGGCCTACTGGCTTCGCGGCAGTGGAACTCCGACTCCGTGTCCGTGAATGCATAGCCCTTGCTGAATTCGACGATCCAACCCCGTTCTTTCAGCCTGGGATCGCGCTCGATGTCGAACCACTTGTTCTTGAATGCGTCGGCGCGCGTAGTGCCTTCGGGTGCGTGGACCATGCAGGCGGCCACGACGGTGTCTTGGGACACGGTGAATCGGCGCTCACCCGAAGACGGGGTGAACTTTGCAATGACATCTGAGACGCCTTGCAGAATCCAATCTGGAACGTTCACTGACCTGTTTCGTTCCGCCGCTTCGCGTGGGGTCGGATTATGTCCTTACACTTCAAATGGTTAGCTTTGGGGTCGAACCGACAAAGTGAAGCCTGGGAGATTGTCGGCCGAAATTCCAACCACAGCGCTTCTTTCCGAAGTCACGCACTTCCGCCGGTGGAAGCGCCCAAAAAAGAAAACAAACACTTCTACTGAAACTGGGTCGAAACCAACGTTGCCATTGGCCACCCCGCGGGAGCCTTCCCGTGTTTCCGAACGCCATTATCTCCTTGAACTTCAGGTGTTTCGCTTTGTGTTCGAAGCGGGAAATGAAGCCTGGGAGATTGTCCGCTGAAATTCCAACATGACCGGGGCTTTCCGAAATCACGCACTTCCGCTGGCGGAACCGGTCGCCGCGTTTGAAACGGGGGCTGGATGAAGTGTATCCTATGGGCTACACTTGGAACGTGAGAGTTTTGAAGACAGACGAGTTTCGTCGTTGGATGACGGACTCAAGGACGGCACAGCGCGTGCTCGCATTTTGGTGCGAATCGACCGATTGATTCATGGCAACGCAGGAGACCATCGCAATCTCACTCATGGCATCAGCGAGCTGCGCATCAATGTCGGGCCCGGATATCGGGTTTATTACACCAAGCGCGGCGGTCAACTCGTTCTTCTGCTCGCGGGTGGGAACAAGGCCACTCAATCCAAGGACATCGCAAGAGCCATCTACCTTGCGGAACATTTTGAGGAGTAACCGTGCGCAAACCCCCTAAGAGCAAGACGGCAAAAAGCAAGACCCGCCCGACGGGCTACGACGTTGCGGAGCATCTCCGAACGCCCAAAGAAATGGCGGCCTATCTTGCCGCCTGGCTCGATGAAGCACCCGATGATGCGGCAGGCATCGCGCGCGCTCTCGGCGACATCGCGAGGGCTAGGGGTATGTCCGAAGTCGCCAAAACATCCGGGCTGTCACGCGAGAGCCTCTATCGTGCGCTCAGCGCCGACGGTAATCCCAGCTTCGCGACAGTGCTCAAAGTGATTCGCGCACTGGGCGTTCGCCTGAACGCTCAGGCGGCTTGAATGAAGATGCCTTAACTCGCTCGCGCCGCTTCGAACAAAGCATCCAAAACCCGGTGATTCTTGACGGCATCGCTGGCGGGGTAACGCAACGGCCGGCGCTGCAGCAAAGCCTCCCCAAACTCTTCTGCCATTTTGGTGAAGTGATTGGTCGGGGCAATCTCTTCCTGCTCCATCTTCGAACCACGCCAAACCCGCAGCACGGGCGCTTCATCGGGCTCCATCGTGAAGCCACGTTCGACGACAAGCCGACCCTTCGTCCCGCGAACTTCGTATCCCTGGGCTGGGGCACCGCGAATGCCACAATCGAAGTGGCCCAGCGCGCCCGACGGAAAGTGCAACACTCCGGCATGCTGAACGTCCACGCCAGACGGACCGAACGTTGCGCAACTTCGAACTTGGTCAGGTTCTTCCCCCGTCACCAATCTCAAGAGGCTCACGCAATAGCTGCCGACATCAAGCAGCGAACCACCGCCAAGGGCGGGCTCCAACCGGATGTTTGTTTCAGCGTCCAGCGAACCTAGGTTGCCGACGTTCCCTGAATCAACCGTGCCCCGGAACGCCCGCCAGTGGCTCTCCTGCAAGGCGCGCCGAAACAAGCGAGGCCAGCAACGTTGCAAATGGGCGGATGTCCTCGCCCACGCTCGCGTTCTCAAGCGCCGACATGTAGCGCGCTCGCGCTTGCACCGGAACGATCGTCCAAGGGTACCCCCCCGCTGCGAGCATGACGTTCATCAAGAAGCGCCCCATCCGGCCGTTGCCGTCCATGTAGGGATGGATGAACACAAAGAAGAAGTGCCCCAGAACGGCGCGGCTGGCTGCATCGGTTTCCTCTGCGAGCAGCTCGAAGAACGCCGGCATGGCGTCTCTCATCGCTTCTAACCGGAGCGGCACGTGCTGCGAACCACGAATGTAAACCTGTCCGTTTCGGTAACCAGCAAGCTCGGCCGGTCGGACGAGGCCCGCAGTGACGCTGGGGGCAAACAGCTCGCGGTACCAGAGACGGTGGTCTTCCTCAGCCACCTCCCCTGGATTCTGTCCCCGAAGAACCTTCCCGATGCTCGTTTTCACCGCTTGAAAAGCCTGGAAGTATCCGCGGGCAGCCATCGCGTTTCGTTGCTCATGGTCCGCCTGATGCTGCGCCGGATTCCAACGACCGGCGCGCACGCGCTCAATCAAGTCCGCCGAAACCTGATAGCCCTCAATCGATAACGAGTGGTACGCGTCCGCTGCGTAAGCTGTGTCCAGTGTTCGCTGGAAGGCAGCCGCGTTCTTCGGCAGTCCAGGAGCGGGCGGAAACTTCTTGGGTAGCGCGCCGCGCATCTTTCGCCAAAGCACTCTGAGACGGTTGACATGTGGCGATACTTGGCGCGCCGACAGAACCATACTCGGCAGATCCACAAACGGATTGATTTCACGAACTGGGTATCCCGCTCTGCCCATCGTTTCGACAATTTCGTCTGCTGTGGCGTCACGACCCAGATGGCGGAGGGCACCCGCAAGGCGACCCGCAACCGTTGTGTTGCCGCCGTCTAGCAGCCGAGCGAGAAGGCCCGAACCGTCGCGAACCATCGCGAGAGCCGCACACACATCGGTCGCATGTTGTTTGAAGTAGCTGGGTGACGACGCGACCAGCGCCGCCTCCAGTGAGAACATTCGCAACGCTTCTTTCAGCGAACGGTCCTCCACGGCAGGAAGTGTCGCACGAACGTCTAACAGCGAGATGCCATGGAGAAGAGTCCGAACCTCGTTCCCCGCATTCGGCGAACGCACGACAAGCTGGGAGGGAACGTTCCAATTCTCTGCGTGCAGCGAAAGCGATTGCTCCGGCGAGAGCGACCAGTTCTTCCTGAACCGACTTTCCAAATAGTCCGCCGCGAACGCCCAGAACGAGGCGAACCATGCGGTGCTCTCCCCCCGGGCTTCATCAGGTCGACCAGGGATGTACCAGCCTTTGATAACGAGACGGAGAAAGCCGTTGGCGACCAGCCGCTCTCGATGTGTGCGTGAAAGGTCGCGCGCACGAATGGCAGACGCCTGCCCTGCCCGCTGCAACGCGCGCAACCGTTCGAGTGATTCTGCCAGCCTTTCGGAAGGGGAAGCCATGGGGCATCCATTAGGTTTTCGTGCTGCTCACTTATTAGGTTATTGCGTTGTACGATAATTAGGTTATTGTGTCGAGACCCGGCGACCCAAGCAAGCCAGGAAGCCGAGTGCACAGCGACGCCATGGCGGAGCAGCGACGACGCGACTTTCACCATGAGTCGACTTTCATGCGATTTCGGCCACTCTCCGAGCACGGCAAATGGCAGGGCGCTCCGCTGCTTCCCGGATCAAGCGCAATGGGCGAGGAGGGAATCGAACCCTCACACCTTTTGGGTACCAGATCCTAAGTCTGGCGCGTCTACCAGTTCCGCCACCCGCCCAAAGCCTGTCCTCGTGGCGATCCTACTCAAGCGCGGCCCCCCGCAGCTGGCGAACCCGCCTGCGCGCTTCCAGCCTGGAAATGAGAGCGGAGGGAATCGAACCCACAACCTAAGGATAAAGAGTCCTTTGCTCTGCCAATTGCGCTACGCTCCCAGACAACTGTCGGGGCGGCGGCTTGTAACGTCGCGCCAAGACTCGTGTCAAATGCCAGAGCCCTCGGGCAGCCGAAACGGGGGACCCCGCGGCGCTGGGCGCTTGCAAAGCGCTTCAAAACTCGGGGTTGGCAACTGGGCCATCCATCGAAGATAGTCTTCCTGGCTAAGCCTGGGTGGAGCGCGTCTCAACGCGACAATGTCGGCCGCAGTAACGGGCAGACCGCTGTCGAGATCGAGCGGTTGTACCGAGCTACCGGAGTCTTTTGAGCTCATCCAGCTTGTCCTCCATTCCGGCTTCCCTGAAGTACTTCGCGGCGGCGCCAGTGTCGACGCCTGGCAGGCCCAGCAGGAACTGGATGTCGGCGAGCTCCTTGTAGAGCCGCTGGGGATCGTTCTTCGCTGCATGGACCTTCATCGCGATGAGGTGTTCGGGGCGAGGAACCTGAATCGACTTGCCGTTGGACAACTTCCACTCCACGCCTGTTGGCGCGAGCAGCTTTCGACCCGTCTCAGCATCCACGTAGATGAAATCGAGCCGACCCAGGGCTGTGTCCTGATGAACGTGATTGGAGAAACCCGGCGATCGGTGCAACGTCGCGTAGCCGAGACTTTCCACGAAGGCCACGAGCTTCCCCTGCTCGCTTGCGACCAAGACGAGGTCCACGTCAAAGGTTGCCCGAGACATCCCGTGAGCTTGCAACGCGAGCCCCCCCGCGAGCGCATACGCAACACCTTCCCGCTCGAGAAAATCTGCAACGTTTCGAAGCACGCGGTCGAAGTCCACAGGGACAGGTTACCAGTTTCCATGTCCCCATTTATCGATTGATCCCAGTGTTGCCGAAGGCCAGGCTGCCAGCCCGATGCCCGAGCTGCCGGATGTGACGTTGTACTGCGAGCGCCTGACCGCGCGGCTCGGCGGCGCCCGAATGGAACGCATCCGCCTCTCGAGCCCGTTCCTGCTCCGTTCGGTCGATCCGCCGCCCTCTGCGCTCTCGGGGCGCGTCCTCCGCCAGGTGCGCCGCCTCGGAAAACGGTTGGTCTGGGTCTTCGACGAGGACTTCTTTTTGGTCCTCCATCTGATGATCGCCGGTCGTCTGCACTGGAAAGAGGCGGGCGCAAAGATTCCGGGCCGGCTGGGGCTCGCGGCGTTCGACTTCCCCGACAAGGGGACAGTGATGCTCACCGAGGCGAGCAAGAAAAAGCGCGCCTCCATGCACATCACGCGGGGTGAAGGCTCGCTTGCAGCGTTCGACCGCGGCGGCCTGGAAGTGCTGGATGCGACGCTCGAGCAATTTCGCGATCGCCTACAGAGAGAGCGGCACACCCTGAAGCGCTCACTGACCGACCCCACGCTCTTCTCGGGGATAGGCAACGCTTACTCCGATGAGCTGCTCCACGCCGCAAAGCTTTCTCCGCTCCGCCTCACCGACAGCCTGCGGGAGGACGAAGTCCTTCGCCTCTTTGACGCCACGAGGAAAACACTCGTGGTGTGGACGGAAGCCTTGCGCAAGGAGACAGGCGAGGGTTTCCCGGAGAAAGTCACCGCCTTCCGCGAGGGGATGGCGGTTCATGGTCGCTACCGCCAGCCCTGCCCCGTGTGCGGCAGCCCCGTTCAACGCATCGTCTATGTTGAGAATGAGACGAACTATTGCGCCGTCTGCCAGAACCAAGGACGCCTTCTGGCAGACCGCTCTCTGTCTCGGCTCCTGAAGGACGATTGGCCCAAGAGCCCAGAAGAGCTGGAGGAGCTCAGGTCACCCCGCGCTGAACCGCCAGTCCGCGCGCCTTCGACTCATGGCACATCTGGCGACGGAGCTGCGGCAGCAGCGGCCAAAAGGTCCTCGCGGGGCGGCGTCCAGGGGGCGGGCATTTCGGGGCACGGCGTTGCGGGCGTGAGCGCCAACTCTGCGAAACCGAGGTCTTCCTCGCGGTCGTAGCGGAGGTCGCCGACCATTGCTTCGCTGCGATGGCGCTGTGTGAAGGGGACCCGGGCAAAGCGCATGAAGGCGGCGACTCGGCAGTCGTCGCGCGCAAGGGCCTTCAAGGAGCACCGCCACCATGACGCGGCCCTTTCGCGACAGGCGATACGCGAGCACGAGTGTGCCCACGGTGAGCAGCGTGACGAAGAGCGCCGCCGCATCGCTGCCCCGCGAGAGGGCCCAGGTGGCACCCACAATGCTCGCAAGCAGGAGGCCCCAGATGCCGCGCGCCCACCGTGTGGCGACCCCGAACAGAATGACGGGAATGCAAAGGACCCAGAACATGGGCTCAATGATGAAAATTTGATCGCCATAGAACCAACGGTTTTGAAAGGGCCAGAACGGGTGCACGCCGTAGTTGTTTGTGGCATCGAGCGCGATGTGAAGCACAACGCCGCCCAAGATGAGCACGGCGAGCATCGCGCGGTCCAAAGGTCCCAGCGGGCCACGCCGATGACTCCATGCGAGCACACCCCCGAAGAGCAGCAGCCCCAAAGCCAGCGCGACGACGAGGGTATGGGTGTGTCCGCGGTGGTGGAGCAGATAGCCCAGCCTCCCGTCCCAAGCGGCGTAGACGAAGTCCACATCCGGAAGGTTGTTGGCCAGCGCGGAAGTGACCCACGCCAGGGGCCTCAAGTCCCTCGCCGGGGCGCCTTTGCGGGAATCGCGAAAGACCAACAGGGTCTCCGCCGCGATGACGCCCGCGATGGTGTGGCTCACGTTGTCCATGGGCTACGCGGCGGTGGGTTCGGCCTCAACCGCGTCGACCACCGTCGCGCGGTGGACCCGCGCAATCAACACATAGATGGCCGGAACGAAGAAGAGCGTGAAAGCGGTGCCCACCGCCATGCCAGCAACGAGCACCAGACCGATGCTGTTGCGCGCGGAGGCACCGGGTCCGCTGACCAAGGTGAGCGGCAAGTGGCCGAAGATGGTCGCCACGCTGGTCATGAGGACAGGACGCAACCGCGTCAGCGCCGCGGCGCGAACCGCGTCCATCTTCCCGAAACCTGATTCTTGAAGTTTGTTGGCGAACTCGACGATGAGAATGCCGTTCTTGGCGACCAGCCCCACCAACGTGACCAACCCGACCTGCGAATAGACATTGAGGGTGGTGGTCCAGCCATCGGTAAAGAACGCCATGTTCGGATTGGGCATCTTCAAGAAAGTCATCACCAGTGCGCCAAACATGCCCAGCGGAACTGAGCCGGCCAGAATAACGAAAGGGTCTCGCAAGCTGTTGAACTGGGCCGCAAGCACCAGAAAAATGAGCACGATGGCGAGCAGAAAGGCGGGGAGAAATTTATTCCCCTCCTCTCGCAATTGCCGCGATTCGCCCGTGTAGTCGATGGCGTAACCCTTGGGGATGATTTTCGCGGCCTCGTCTTCGAGGAAGCGCAGCGCTTCATCGAGCGGCCGGATGGCCACGCCACTGATCTTCACCGCGTTGAGCTGTTGAAATCGATTCAGGGACCGAGGGGACACCGAGTCTCGCAAGGTGGCAATGGACGAGAGCGCCACCAATTGACCGTTGGGGCCGCTGACATAGATGTCCTTGAGCTGGTCGGGGTTCAACCGGTCGGCCCGAAGCAGCTGCGGAATCACTTTGTAACTTCGACCCGCGATGCTGAAGCGGTTGACGAAGTTTCCTCCCATCGCAGCACCCAAGTCCTGACCCACCGATTGGAGGTTCAGGCCCAACTCCGCCACTTTCTCGCGGTCGATTTGAATCTCGGATTGCGGTTGATCGATCTTCACGTCGATGAGCGGGGGGAAGGCGAAAATGCCGCTCTTCGCGGCTTTCTCTTGGAGCTGGGTGGCAAAGCCGAGAATTTCCTGACTCTCGGCAGTCGAGGCGAGCACAAACTCCACGGGGAAGGTCCCACCGCCTGGCAACGCAGGAGGAAGAATGGGAAACGTTTGGACCCCCGGCACTTGGCTGACCTTCGCCTGAACCACCGGCAAAACCTCAAAGGCCGACCGGCTTCGTTCCGTCCAAGGCTTGAGCCCGACGCCCCAGAAACCCCCGGTGGGGAGCGTGATTTGAAAACTGAAGCGCGATTCCGGAAGTGACATCACCCGTTCGTTGATTTCACGGACCGACGGCATCACCTGGTCCAGTGTCGAGTTGGCCGGCGTGTTGACGATGCCAAAAACGATTCCCTGGTCTTCGGCAGGAGCCAGTTCCCTGGCGGACTGTGAAAACATCGCGAAGACCAGAAGGCTGATCACGGCCCACGCGCCGTAAATCATCCCACGCGACTGGAGCGAGATGTCGAGGACCCTGGCGTAGGCGTTTTTGAGTCGTTCGAAGGCGTGGTGGACCCAGCGCGCGAAGCCGCGTTCCTCTCCCCCGCGCAGAAGCGTGGCCGACATCACGGGAGAGAGCGTCAACGCCACCACCCCGGAGATGGTCACCGCGCCTGCCAAGGTGAGCGCGAACTCCCGGAAGAGCGCACCGGTTAGCCCACCCTGGAAAGCAATCGGCGTATAGACCGCGGCGAGGGTGATGGTCATCGAGATGATGGGCCCCACGAGCTCCCGCGCCCCATGCAGGGCGGCGTCGAGCGGTTTCAAGCCTTCCCGAAGGTTTCGTTCCACGTTTTCGACAACGACGATCGCGTCGTCCACGACCAGACCCACCGACAGCACGATGGCGAGCAGGGTCAAGAGATTCACCGTGAAACCAAACACCTGCATCAGAAACACGGCACCGATAAGTGAGACCGGGATGGCCACGACCGGAACGAGAACGGAGCGCAAAGAACCCAAGAAGAGGAAAATGACAAGCACCACAATGAGAAGCGTCTCGGCCAAGGTTCGGACGACATCGTCGATGGCGTCCTGGATATACGCGGTCGCGTCGTAGGCGACCGTGGCTTTGAGCTGATCCGGAATTTCTTTCTGCAGCGAGTCGAGTTCGACGCGCACCCGCTTGATGACATCGAGCGAGTTCGCATTGGGGAGCGACCAGACACCGATGAACACTGCGGTCTGGCCGCTGAAGTTCACCACGCTGTCGTAGTCCTCCGCGCCGAGAACCACGTCGGCCACGTCTCCCAGGCGAACAACCGCCCCTTCCCGTTCGCGGATGACGAGCTGCTGAAATTCTTTGACCGATCGCAGGTCGGTGTTGGCGGTGAGATTCACTTGGACCAAAGAGCCTTTCGTCTGGCCCACCGCCGCGAGGTAGTTGTTTTGTGCCAGAGCCTGGCGAATCTGGACCGGGCTGATGTTGAGAGAAGCCATACGGTCTGACTTCAACCAGATGCGCATCGCGAAGGTCCGCGCCCCGAGGATGTCGGCGCGCTGTACCCCTGCCACCGCGGTCAGACGGGGTTGGACGACCCGGATGAGGTAGTCGGTGATTTCGTTTTGCTTGAGAAAGTCAGACGAAAAGCTGAGGTACGCCGATGCGAACTGACTGTCGGTCGACTCGATGTTGAGAATGGGGACTTCGGCCTCGGGTGGGAGGTCGCCCCGGACCTGATCCACCTTCGAGCTGATCTCCGACAAGCCGCGGTTCGCGTCATAATTGAGCTTGAGGCGCACCTTGATGACGGAGACGTTTTGTCGACTCTCGGATTCGATGTAGTCGACCCCGTCTGCCGAGGCGATAACCCGCTCCAGCGGCGTGGTGATGAAGCCACGGACGAGCTCGGCGCTCGCCCCCACATAGGTCGTGGTCACGACGACAGCCGCGTTCTCGCTGCGCGGATACTGCCGCACGTTCAGCGAACGGATGGCCTGCAACCCCGCGATGACGATGACGAGGTTGACCACCAGTGCGATGACTGGGCGTCGGATGAAAAGGTCGGTCAGTTTCATGGGGTGGCGGGTTTGGGAGCGAGCTCAGCCGCAGGAGCGAGCGCGTTGTTAACGACCACCGACATGCCGTTGCGAAGCTTGAACGCCCCGCTGCTCACCACGGTTTCATCCGGTTCCAAACCCGACACCACGGCGACGAAGTCACCTCGGCGTTCGCCCAATCGAACGAAGCGCTGTCGCGCCACCAACCCGGTCTTGCCATCCGGCCCGGGTTGCTGCTCGAGCACGTACACCGAGTCTCCGTAAGGCGCATAAAGCACCGCTGTGGCAGGAATCACTGTGACTTGCCGCGCCTCAGGAGAAAGCACCTCGACATTGGCAAACATCCCCGGTGCAAGCCGCCCATCGGTGTTCTTGAACTCCGCGCGCACGCGCACGTTACGGGTGGCGGTGTCGACCTCCGCGTTGATAATCGCCACCTCGCCTTCCCAGGTCTCGTTGGGGAAGATGTCCGTCCGCATGCTCACCTTCTGGCCTTGCTTGACCTCCGCGAGCGCCTGCTGCGGGAGCGAGAACTCCGCGTAGATGGGCGAAACAGAGTGGAGCGAAGCAATGGGTGTTCCGGGCGAGACAATTTGGCCGAGCTCGACCTGCCGAATGGTGATGCGACCATCGAAGGGCGCCCGAATGACTTTCTTCGAGAGGCTCGCCAGAAGACTGGCCGCCGCGGCCTCGGCTTGCTTGCCACGCGCCTGGGCCGTTTCGAGATCGGCCGGCGTGTTGGCTCCGCCTTCGCGAAGACCGTATGCACGCGTGAGGTTCAGTTGAGCCAGGGCCGCCTCCGCACGGGCCGACTCGAGCTGTGCTTGCTCAATCGAAGCATCGAGCCGAACCAAAACCTGCCCTTGCTTCACGCTGCTTCCGGATTCGAATGAAATCTGGAGCACCCTGCCCGGCACCTCGGCACCCAGCGTCACGCCCCGTACCGCGACGAGGCTTCCGATGGCTTCGCGGGTGCCGCGCCACGTCGAGCGCTCTGCTTTGGTCGAGGTCACCGCTTCGGGCGGGGGGACGAAAGCTTTCCCGGCCTGAATCATCGCCACAATCTGACTGGCCTTGATCCCAACCAGGAGACCCACCACGAGCAAAAGCCCGAGGATGCCGAACACGATGAGCCGTCGCTTCTGGGAGCGGCGCTGAATGCTCATCGGAGGGGCCCGGTCGAAGGCAACGGAGGGATTGGACGCCATAGGGCGTCCATATAGATGCGACCGGCCCCAAACGCTCGTCAGAATGCCCGGGAACTCAAACGTACGCGCTCGGAGGGAGTCGAACCCCCGACCCTTGGCTTCGAAGGCCAATGCTCTATCCAGCTGAGCTACGAGCGCAAGACAGATGGGCGACCAACCGGGATTGAACCGGTAACCCCCGGAGCCACAGTCCGGTGCTCTACCAATTGAGCTATGATCGCCATGAAAAGCGGCGGCTTGCGTACTTGAATCCCCCTTGCTGTTCAAGGTGCAAGGCGCAAAGCCATCAGGCGTCGCTACTTTTCTAGCTTAAGGGACAAGGTGAATTCAGCCGTCTCGCCGTGTTGGTCAACGAAGCGTGTGGCGATATCCCAGCGCGTTCCTGCACCGGAGGCGCCTGGGTCCCGCGGGAGAACGTTCCCATCGAGTGGGAGGATGAAGGTGAAGCGATAAGGCGTTTCGTCGTTGTCGGCTCGCCCGTTCGCACGCACCGTCGCCGCTTCGTTGATGTCCCCAAAAACAATGAGTGTGTCTATCGGCAGCTCCTCCGGCGGCAGGCCGCCACAGGCAAGTCCTCCCGCCACAAGCATCGCGATTGGCCACAGGCGGTTCATGGGGTACCCCATTGGATTCTTCTCACGCGAACACCCTCTGGTGTTTCCGCACTGAGGTCGCAGCTGCTCCCGCCCGCCGCAACGGGCAATTCGATGTCGTAGTTGCCGCTTGAATCCGGAGTGGCGGAAATGCTGCCGCAGCGCACCTGAGATGTTCCGGGCGGGACACGACCGCGAAGGGTCAAAGTGAGTCCGCTGATTTGCGGCGGCCCGGGAACGCTGATGGGCAGTCCGTCGAGTGGCAAGCCATACGCCACACGAACGTCGTCGTGGCCCACGCGTCCATGGGCGTCCGTCGCCGTAAGGCGGAAAGTGTAGATGCCACTTCCGGAAAGTGCGCACGTCGTCGTGAGCGCGAAGGGTGTCGCACAAACCACGCCGGCGGGGCCGGCCACCTGCGTCCATGACGTGCCCGCGACGCCGCCAAAATCGTCGACGGCCGTTCCCAAGAGGCTGATATCGGCCGACCGCGACTCTCGGTCAGCGCCGGCGTTGACGCGCGGCGGTCGGCTCAAACGAAGCACCAGCTGTCCTTCTGGGTTCCTCAGATGAAGCGATGCGTCTTCCAGGTTGTAGCCAGCGCCACCTGGGTCCATGAGGTTCATGACCGTTGCGCCATTGTCGATGGCAGTGCCAGGAGTGAATGTCCCAATGACGTAGTCTCGCTCTGGCGCTCCGGCTTCGGTGGTCACCTCAATGTTCCCGTCCAGCTGGAATGTCACGCCGTGGGTGGCCAACGCCGCGACGCCATCGTTCCCATTGTTCCGGAGAGCAACCGCCCACACACTGGTATCGCTCAGCTCAACGCGGCGCACACCCAAGAGCGGATTGTTCTGCGAAAGGCCTTGGGCTTCGAGCCGGCCTCCGGGCTCGACCGAAACGACGGCATCTTCCATCGCGCCTTGGACCTCGAGCGTGGCGCCAGAGGCGGCTTCGAGGCGGGTGAGCTGACGGGTTCCTTCGAGACGAAGCCTGCCTGCCGCGACGCGGGCCGTGCCGTTCCAGTCGCCGTCTCCCGCGAGGGTTTGCTGACCGACGCCCGTCTTGATGAGTCGCAATGGACCCTGGATTCGTCCGCCAAACGAAAGGGCGCCAGACGCCACATGCAGCGTGAGCTCCGATGCTGCACTCGGCGCGCTCACGAGGGGTGGGGTCACCCAACCACCCGAGGTGGTGAGTCCGCCCAACGAGGAGATTTGCTCGATGCGGAGTTCGGTTCCCCCCGACAAGACGAACAACGAATTGGGCGACAGCGAAGACACCGAGCCATTGGGAATCGCGCGCAACAGTCCGCCTTCGAGATGGGTCGTACCCGCGTAAGTCGAAGCCCCAGAAAGAAGCAGAGCGCCCGCGCCTGTTTTTCGAATGCTTCCCGACGTGAGTGCGTTCGGAAGCGCGAGCTCACCCGCTCGGACATCGAACCGAACCTCATGCCCCCCGAGGTCGAGGTTTGACGTCCAATCCACGCGAACGTTTCCTGCCGGACAAACAAGCGCCGCATTCCCCTGCAGCGTCGCGGGCCCTGTCCACGTGTGGTTCCCAGGAGGCAACTCCAGGGTCGCGCCTGTTTGCAGCGTGATGGGCTCAGCAGCATAGCTCCCGGGGTTCAAGCTCAGACGTGCACCGTTCCCGACCACCGTGCCCTGCGCCGGAGAACCCACGACGTTCGGCGTGACAGACAACTCGCCTGCATCGACGTAGACGGACCCGCCAAAACTCAGGGTCGATGCCAGATAGAGCGAACCCGCGCCCGATTTCCGAATCGACGTTGTCGCCGAGCCGACCATCGCACCGCTGAAAGCGCCCGAAGCGCTTGGGACGTTGACCGTCAGGGATTGGCCGTCCGCGATGAAAAGAGTTCCCGAGCCGCCCAGCGGGCCGACAGTTTCGCTGCCTACAATTGACAACTGCGCACCGCTCGACACCGTCACGGGAAAGGCATCGGGAAGCGCATTGCCGCCGCTCGTCTCCAAAACGCCACTGATGACTTGAGTGCTGCCTGTGAAACTGTTGCTGCCACTCAGTCTTTGCGTGCCCGTACGAACGATCACATCGACAGGCCCCGAAATGCCGCCCAAAAAATCGCGTGGGGAAAGTGGCGCCAGGTCGAGCGTCGCACCGGCCATGCTCATCACACTCCCCTGTCCCGAAAGACCCGCCACCCGCTCAGTCTCGCCTCCGATATCGAAGATCGCACCCGCCCAAACGTCGACGCGTGAGCCATTGGGAATGAGATTGCTTGCCAGCAGACGAAGCGTTCCTGCCTCAATCACGGTTTGTCCGCCGTGGGAAAGCGTATCGCTGACGTCCAATGCGCCTGGCCCACGCTTCACAAGGTGCCCAGCGTCGTTGACGCGCGTCTGACCGACGAACGCGTCAATGGTCAGTGTACTGTCACCACTCACCACCAGCGAAGACGCGCGAAGGCCATTCCCCAGAATCGTGCAGCTGCCATTGGCGTTGATTTCAGGACCATCGAAGTTGTGGTTGGCCACGGGCACATCGACATCGTCGAGAAAAGCCCTGTCACTTGCCGCGGGCACCTGAGAAGGAGACCAGCATGCAGCGTTGGCCCAGGTGATGTTTGATACGCACCCGCCCCGCCACGTGATGTCCGCTGCGTGGGCGGCCATGGCACTGAACAACAAAATGGCGATACCCCAGCGCAACGTGGTCCTCCGATGAAGGACAATGTAGGTACTACGGCGCCCTTTTTCGCATCAAACAGGGGGGGGTTGGCCCAGGGAAATCGAGTGTTTCAATGAAAATCACGGCTCATTGACACCAACCCCGCACTTGCTTCTTGCCCAAGGGGGGCCATCGTTTGAACCAGCACGTGGATGACATCGCTTTGACGTTCAACACTGCCTCGCACATGCACCAGCGACTGCGTGGTCGCCACGTGGCGCAATCGTTCGAAGACCTGCGCCCACAGCACCAGATTGATAAAACCCCACTCGTCTTCCAGGGTGAAAAACACCACGCCGCTGGCTGTCTGCGGGCGTTGCCGGCAAATCACCAAGCCCCCTGTCTCCACCCGCATGCCATGCGAAGCGACTTGAATTTCTCGGCTGCTCACGAAACGCTTCCCTAACTTAGGGCGCAGCACGCGCATGGGATGGTCGTTCACTGAAAAACCCGTGCGGGAGTAGTCCAACGACAGCTGTTCGACACGCGTGAGACTTGGCAAAGCAGGCTGCGTTTTTTCCCAAGGCAGACCCGCCAACACACCGGTAGCCCGCGGCGCCGCGACATTCCACAAAGCGCTTCGTCGACTGAGGCCCCACACCTCAAACGCACCCGCTTCCGACAACGCGGAAAGTTCGCGTCTTGAGAGGACGGCTCGGGCCGAAAGGTCTTCCATATGGCCAAACGCACGCAAACGTCGTTCGGCTTCAATACGCCTCGCTGCGTCTTCGCCCAAGCCTTTCACTTGTCGGAGACCCACACGAAGGGCTGGCGAAGTCGCGCCACATTCAAGCGTGCAGTCCCAGTCACTCTGGTCGATAGAAATAGGCCTCACTTCCACGCCGTGTCGCTGCGCATCTTGGAGAATTGTGCTGGGCGAATAAAAGCCCATGGGCTGACTGTTGATGAGCGCCGCAGCAAACGCCGCGGGGTGATGGCACCGAAGCCAGGCGCTCACATAAACCAACAACGCGAAACTCGCCGCGTGACTCTCCGGGAATCCATATTCCCCAAACCCCTGCATCTGAGAATACAGGCGTTCCGCAAAATCGCGCGGAATACCACGCGCCAAGAAACCTTCGGTCAAGCGGTCGCGGTGCCGTTCAAGGTTCCCATTTTTTCGCCATGCGGCCATGTCGCGCCGTAACTGGTCGGCTTCACCACCGCTGTATCCAGCACCGACAATGGCCAGCTGCATCACTTGCTCTTGGAAAATGGGCACGCCGAGTGTGCGCCGTAAAATCGGCTCCAGCAGAGGGTGCGGGGAGTCGACGGGCTCTTCCCCCATGCGCCGACGCAGATACGGGTGCACCATGCCACCTTGAATGGGCCCTGGCCGAACGATGGCGACTTCAACCACCAGGTCATAGAAGCGCTCTGGCCGAAGTCTCGGCAACATCGCCATCTGCGCGCGGCTCTCCACTTGAAAAACGCCCACGGAGTCGCCTTTGCACAGCTGCGCATAGACCGCGGGATCCTCCGGGGGAATTCGGGCCAGCCGCTCAATGGCACTCTCGGCACGAATGCGTGGGTCGTTTTGGGCCAATGCCAGCGCGCGGCGAATGGCCGAGAGAATCCCTAACCCCAAGACATCCACTTTGAAAAATCCCAAGGTATCGAGGTCATCTTTGTCCCACGGGACGACGGTGCGGCCTTCCATGGTGGCGGGTTCCACGGGCGCGACTTCAAACAACGGCGCCGCGCTCAAAACAAAGCCCCCCACGTGCACTGACAGGTGCCGCGGGTAGCCCTGAATCGCGTGCGCCAGAGCCAACACCTGACCCAAGCGCGCGTCTTTGGCATCAAAACCCGCGGTCCGAAGTCGATCGTCAGAGATGCCATGCACCGCATCCCACCAGCTCACGAGCGCACTGAGTCGGTCGACTTGCTCAAGCGACAAACCAAAAGCCTTGCCCACTTCCCGCAACGCGGATTTGCCCCGATAGCTGACCACTTCGCTCACCATCGCCGCGCGGTCTCGGCCATAGCGCGCGTAGATGTCTTGAATGACTTCTTCGCGGCGTTCATGTTCGAAGTCGACATCGATGTCTGGGGGCTCATGGCGTTCCGCCGACAGGAAACGCTCAAACAATAAGTTTGAACGCGCGGGGTCCACCGCCGTAATCCCCAGACAAAAACACACCGCACTGTTGGCTGCGCTGCCTCGCCCCTGGCACAAAATGTCGCGGC
Source organism: Myxococcaceae bacterium (assembly GCA_046155985.1). Taxonomy (GTDB): domain Bacteria; phylum Myxococcota; class Myxococcia; order Myxococcales; family Myxococcaceae; genus JBJXGM01. The sequence continues at coordinate 16,889 of JBJXGM010000156.1, forward strand.
GACGCGCCATGTCGACAATCGACAGAACGCTCAAAAAGAATGGGGCGACATTTTCCGTCGCAATCAGGGCCAGTTCTTTTTCGACTTGCGCGCGCACGGACTCCGGAATGCCCTTCGGGTAGCGCGCTGCCCCTCGCGCATACGTCAACCGGCGAAGCGCTGCGTCTGGATTGGCGTCTTGGCTCTCCAGCTCGCTGGGAAATCGGTATTTCAGTTCTCGCAGTGAAAACCGGCAGGCGTCCGCCACGGTGCGGCCTTCGGAAAGCCACTGGGGTTCATCGGCGAACACGCGTTGCATTTCCTGAAATGACTTCAAGCGGGCTTCGGCATTGAGCGCAAGCGCGCGCCCCGCTGCGTCCAAAGTGACGCCCTCTCGAATGCAATGCAGGACATCAAAAATGGGCTTGTGCTCTGGGTGCGCATAACGAACAGCGTTGGTTGCGCAGGCCGCAACGCCGAAATGCGCCATGGCCCAACGCACGCGCGCTTCGCGCTGGCGTTCGCCGCCGTCCCAATGCCGAAACACCCGCCAACGCAGGCGCGTCCCAAAGGCATCTTTGAGCTGCTTCAACTCTGCGTCTTGCAACCCTTCTGGAGCCGCCAACATCCAAAGCCCTTGTGCATGCGCGCAAACAAACTCCAGGCCCACACCCGCATAGCAATTCTTCGACACGCCTTCGTCGGGACGGCGCGCTTGGCCTTTGGGATGCAACGCGTGACTTTGGGTGAGAATGCGGCAGAGGTTGGCGTAGCCCTGGGCGTTCTCCACGTAAACCCATGCGCTGGCGTGAGGAGGTTCGGCGCGCACCGTGAGTTCGCAACCCACCACCAAGCGAATCTTCTGCCGCTCAGCTTCTTCCAGCGCGCGCACCATGCCGTACAGGCCGTCTTTGTCGCAGATGCCGATGGCATCGAAACCCAGCGCTGCAGCTCGACTCACCATGACTTCCGGCGAGCTTCCTCCCTGCAGAAAGGAGAAGTTCGTACGCGCCTCAAGCTCGACGTAGGCCGCAGGGGTTGGCGCAGGACGCTGGGGCGGCTCTGGCGGCAATGACTCGAGCGGCATGCGCGAGCTTGCGTCGATGCGAAGACGCGGCTTCATCCATCCACCCACCCCAAAAACCACGCTTGGTCTCGTTCAGGCAAAAGCTGCACCCAAGCCAAAGCGCCCCAAGGCGGTAGCCATTCTGCTGCCCAATCGACTGGCCCTGTGCTTGTGCGTTTCCACCACTCGAGCCCTTCGGCACGCACCAGCGTGCGCAGCGTGCCCTGCACGACATGCGGCTTCGCCGTCCAAAGTCGACGAAGAGGTTCAGGCGCAGCACTTGGCAAATTTTGCCCAACGCCCACAGCGCGCTTTTGTCCAGGCGGCACCAGGGCCGCTCGCGCCCGGGGAAGCCAAGTGTTTCGCAATTCGAAAACCCCAACACGTTCCGGACCGAGTTCGGCCAGCAATTCCGCCGACAACCGTGGCAAATGCAGTTCGGCTTTAGCGAGGGGCGCAAACAGTGACTGAGGTCGTGCGGTCCTGCGCGCAGTGCCAGGCGCACGCAGACACAAAGCCCTGACAGGCGCCGGCAGCGCTGTGGCTTCAAGGCGAATTTTCATCACCGCCAGAAGTGAAGCGGCATCGCGTAACGGTTCTGGAAACTGAAACACCAACTTCAATTCGGGCACGCCCTTGGACAAGGCGCGGTCCAACATCAAGCGCAGTTCTAAAGCCGTGGCGAAATGTCCACGCGCGGAAAGCCTCGCTTCCACCACCGACACCAAGCGGCGAACCACAAAAAGGAGTCCCTCTGTGGTTTCAACGCCGTATTCAAAATCCACGCGCTCTTCGATGATTTCGGGCGGGACATAAGGCGTCAGGGGCAATGCATCTTCACCGCGCAAAAGTGCCAGCACGCGCGTTGCCGAAGCACCCAGTCGCAGCGCCAAAGGTCCTTGGGGCATCGACTGCAGTTGGCCGACGGTCCGAATGCCCAAGTTCCCAAGCCACGTGTGCTGCTCCCCGCTCAACGACAAAGCCGCGATGGGCAATGGCGCCAAGGCTTCACGCGCTTTCCCAGGTTGAACAACAGACACGTTCTTTGTGGCGAAATACGCCATAGCCAAAGCGACTTGAGGGCCATCCGAAATCGCAACGCGGCAGGCGTGGCCCCATCCCGCAATTTTGGTGCTCAGTGTGTGAGCCAGCGTTGACTCCCCTGCTGTATCTGTCGGCGAAGCATGCAGGTGAGCGCATCCGGTGATGTCGACCCACACCACCGCGGGGTCGAGCGCAAACGAAGTCGTCGCACCAAACGCCAGTGCTGCTTCGGCCAGCGAAGCCAAAGCATCGCGTGTGACCTCCAACGGCAACACCCGCACAGGCAACGACGCCAGCTTGGCGCGTGCCGCAGCCACGGTGTGGCCTGGGAAAACTCCCCATGCTCTGGCCTCGGACGAGACCTCATCCAAACGCGTGTTTCCCAGAAGGGAACGTTCATCTTTCACGCTGCTGTCTGGGCGCGCCAACACCAGTGCCAAAGGGCCTTTTTCAAGGCCTGTGCGCCGACGAACCAATTCGAGCCGAAGCTCGTGAAGTGCAATGGCGGCTATCCGGCGCATTCACGAGCTCGCAATGCTTTCAAACCCCACCCTCAGTGGGGAGCTGGCTCGACCATGACGTTCTTTGGCGATGCGCACCGACAATTGATTCGGCGAAAGCCGCTGAACCTCCAGGCGCAACGCCACTGGCCAAGGCGCAGCACGAGGCAACCCGAGGTCGCTCAAAAGAACGACATGAGTCCCACTTTCTTGTGCCGCCAACGACAATTGGCGCACCAACAGTTCTGGTGGGCGGTCGCGCGTCAGGGCTTGCGCACCGCCCACAGGGTCCATGTCCAGGATGGCCACATCAAACGCTCCTGACCGCACCACCTTGAGCGCAATGCGCCCCAGCTGCTCACGCTTGGGCCGCACCACCAACAGCCGTGACAAGTCGACCCCCGACTGCGCCAGTCCTGGGGCGTAGAGCGAAGCTTCTGGATCAATCCAGGCGCACCAAGCATGTTCGTCTTGATTTTGAGCAGCACAAATCGCACGAACAGCAATGCGGCTCACGCCCCCCAAAGCCTTAGGCGCAGAAAATTCGCTCACCCCAGATGGCAACCCGCCATCGGGCAAAAGAGCGTCCAGCGTTTCCCAATGAAGTTTGAGCCCCGGTGCGCCTACCCCGTTTCGCGCGGCTGCTTCCAGGGTTTCTGCACGCTGAACGCGTGCATCCAACGACTGGAGAAGCTTTTCCACCGCGGCAGACATGAGCTGAATATATGTTCAGGTATCTGGCATAAAACAAGCGCCCTCTCGCCCGCGGGCCTTGTCGGAAGCCTGTCGTCCGCAAGTCCTTATTCTTAGGGCACCTTCCGCAGCCCTCTTCGCGAACAACAACATCGGCATCATGCACCGGGGCATTCCCGAGACGTGCATCAGGGCTTTGTATCGATGCCCATGAAGCGACGAAACTTCTCGAGCTGCTGTTCGCCGTAAACGGTCGCGGCGTCGATGTCTTTCGCCGCATCGAAGTCAGGCGTCTCCTGCCGACGGTTCAAATCGACGAAAAGAAAATAGTCACGTACCCCACGCAAGTACCGTTGGCCATACTCCGTAGACCACGGGCTCGCGCCGACACCACCTTCCACAAGCCGTTCAAAGTCCGTTTGCATGCGCCGCCCTTCACGGACATCACGAAGGCTCCGCGTCAGTTGTTCCCCGACGACGCGCAAAAAGTCCTCACCGCCCGGCAAGAACGACTTCATCCGGACATCAAACTCGCCTTGAAACGCAAACAGCGTCTCCTGGGCGAGGGTACCTGGATTGAAGTACCGAAGGACGTGACGCAGAACCGCTTCGTTTGAGACAGGTTCCACGACGCCTACCGCTTCGAGGTGATCGTAGTGAGCCCGGTGCGCGGCGAACTCGCCGGAGCCGCCCACGCCTGGCCTTCGCTTGCCGGCGCGATAGGTCGCTAACGGCTCATCGCCTACTGCGTGCGTGACCTCGTGCAGCAAGAGACTTTCGGCGTAGGCCCGTGCGGCGAACGCGGTCAATGGTTTCCTGAAGACGACACCCAATGATTCCAGGTGCGTCACCTGGGTGTGGGTCAGGTAATGGTCGATATCACTTCGGATGATGATGGCCTGGGTGTCATTGAGTGCCGGGTCGCTCGGATGCCGCTCGCGCATTGCCTGCGGTGTCAGCAGGTCGATAGACTTTCCGCCGATAGCGCTTGGAATCCGAATGCCACCCGGGATTTCCTCGGCATCATTCCAACGCCAAAAGGCGTCGAACTCGTCATTCCCAGGTACAGCGCGAAGAAGGTCACGGAAGTTCAATGCATCGGAAGGGCCAGGGGGCGTCGTGGCCGCCGGCTGAACGGCAGCCGCGCTTCGCACCTGACCACCCACGGCACCCAGGACGGCGGAAAGAACGACCGAGGACGCGAGACGCGCAACGCGACCCCGGGCCGTCGAACCACCTTGAACACTTGGGACAGCCAAAGCCATGGTCTATCCGAACTTGTCGCCAGGATTGGCCGCTGAGTTGCGCCCGGCAGTACCCAGCAAGCGAAGGCATATATTGAGTGGAAAGACACCCGCGCTGCCCGAGCTCGGCCATGAAGGCACTCGGCCACACCAGCCCGCCCGCGGGGTTCATTTGAAAACCCGTGGTTTTGGCGAGCTCGGCGTTGACAGTACGCAGCTGCGCCGTGCCCGGTCGTCGGGGTCGAGCAGCAGGAGATCTTGTCCGACCTCTATCAAAGGACTATGGTCTTTCTAGATGACCAAGAAGCCAAATCGACAGGCGCTGCACGTCACCACCAGCGAGCTCAAGACCCACTGCTCGGAACTCGTGACGCGCGTGGGCCGTCGACGCGAAAGCATCGTCGTGACACGTCGTGGGCGGCCCGTCGCCCGGTTGTCGCCCATCGAGGCGGAAGCGACACCCCTGTTCGGCTTTGCCTCCGGTGCCATTCAAATTCGGGGTGACGTCCTTGCGCCCGTGGATGTGCGTTGGGACGCCGACGAGCAAACATGAGGCTTCTGCTCGACACGCATGTTGTCATCTGGCTCGCGGAAGGTGTTGAGAAGTTGAGCAAGACCGCTCGCGTCATGATTGAGCGTGCTGCGACGGGGGATGGGCTCGCGGTTTCGGCTATCTCTTTTTGGGAGGTCGCCATGCTGGCGGACCGCGGCAGAATATCCGTTTCTCAGCCCATCGAGGTGTGGCGTCAACGCGTCTTGGCTGTGCCGGGCCTCATTGAAGCATCGGTCGGCGGAGACGTCGCGATAGAAGCCGTCCAATTGCCAGGCAGTCTTCACGCCGACCCTGCCGATCGCATCATTGTAGCGACCGCCCGAATCAACGGGTGGAGACTCGTGACGAGTGATCGCCGCCTGCTCGATTACGGTGCGCTCGGCAATGTCGCCGCAGTCACCGGGTAGGGCTGTCACAACGCACGAGGAATCGGGGCAAACCCGCCGGTTCCCGGCACGGAGATCTAACCGCAACAGCGGTCACTACCGGGCCTGCTCACCTGCGTTGTGCAGGAACTCGGTGGGAACAGACGTTCTCTGCTTGAACGTCATGGAGCGCTGCCTGACGATTCCGCACTCGGCTTGCCGGCGTGGGGCGCAACGTCGAAACGCCAGAGTCCCCATCCGCCGTCCCCGAAGTGCCCTGAGCGCCTCGCCGAACACACGAGCCTTTAGCGAAGCTACTTTTGGACAAACGCAATCAAAGGTGCGTATCGCCGTTCATCGGCTGCTTTGAGCGCCTCGATGTAGTGGGCACGCGCAAGGCTTTCGCCCCAAGTGAAGGCAGGCTGCCGGTGTGCTTCGAGCAGAAGATCCGTCATCAGTCGTGAGTGTCGTCCGTTTCCGTTGACGAATGGGTGAATCGACACGAGCTTGTGATGAAACCGTACCGCGAGCTCCACCCATGGATACGTGTGGTGCTGTATCCAATGGGCCACGTTGGCGAACAGCTTCTGCAGTTCCTCCCGAATGTGTTCGGGATGCACGCCGATCGACTTGTCTGTTGTGCGGTACTGACCCGCCCATCGCCAAACGTCTTCGAACATTCGCCGATGAAGGTTTCGGAGAAATGCCTCCGAGAGCAAGTCGCGGTGGGCGCGACCTATCGCCCATGCGCGGGCGCGGAGAATGTTGCGCTGCTCGACCTCGTTCAACTCGCCCTGAGTGGCGATGTGCGTCGGGATGAGTCCCATGACCTCGTTCGGGTCGAGCGGCGTCGCGCCGGCTGCGTGTTGAATGTGAAGGGGCTTCGTCGTCATTCAGGCTCGTTCCAGATGCGCGGGTCGAGTCTGGCTTTCAACTCCTGTGCCAGTTCTCGCACGTGCTCCGACGTGCGTTCGGTCTCGACGCTCTGATTCTCCAAGCTCATCGACCGACTCACCCCGGCGGCAAGTCGTGTTGCCAACGCGAGGGAGCGTTTCGTCACGATGTCGTCAAGCGACTCAAACGACCCTTCTGGGACGATGGCATAAACGAGCCTGCAGCCCATGGCGCGCGCGGCGCGTTGCAGCGTCTCGAGCGTTACTTTTCCGACCTCTTCACGCTGCTCCATGCGCGTGATGACCTGGGGCGTGATGCGGAGCCGCTCGCCCAACTGGCGGGCCGAAAGTCCAAGAGACTCGCGGACGGCCTTCAGCCATCCGCTCCTTGGGGGAACGACGCCGCGTAGCGCCAGAAGGGCGCGCACTTTCACGTCAACCTGTTGTCGCTGAGCAGTGAGACGCTTTTTGGAAATCTTCATATATAATAACGCTTTTAAAGACGTCGTAAATAGATTGATAACATTCTATAGAGCACCATACGAACAATTTGAAGTGTTGTATAGAGTTCAGACACTGACCCGCGCCTCTTGCGCGTCGCCATCGAACGCGCTCGACGCAACATGCCGCCCCGTTCCGGGCCACGTCGTTGGAGGCGAGCGCACGGGGGCGGTAACGAGTCCCAAATGGCCCTCAAACACGCACCCCGGCCCGCCCGCGTCCCTTTCGAACGCGCCTGACATCCACGCTGCAGAAGGGGGCCTACCCGGCCCAGTCGAACTCCGCCTCCGGCGGTCCACGCGCAGGCGCCAAGGGCGGCGCTCGTGCCCCAAGCCCAAGGTGCTCGAGAAGCTGGTCGCGATGTTCGGCGGCATCGTGGTGGGCACGCTCTCGAGCGTGGCGAGCGTCGCGCACGAGGCCTGACGAGGTAGTCGCCTGTGCCGAGTAGGCAACGTGGGCATCGCCCGCCCCGAGGCCCAGATGCGAGGAGTGGCGAGCGGGTGGTCAGACAACTCGTTCGGTGTCGGCGCGACAATCGTCGGAGGATGCGAGTTCTCCCCTCCGGGCTGTCGAATGCAGGTCACGCTCGCCAGCTCAGCTGGGTGACGACCCCGCGCGGCACTTTTCGCCTTGCCCTCGAGAATCACGGGCGTGCCGTCCCATGGGCGCAGTTCGAGGGGGTCAGCGCGATTGCGTGCGAGGGCGGGCGCTACCAGCCTGCAGATGGAGCCCTTCTAGACCTGGTGTTGGAGCAATTCCGGCCCAACTGGGGCGAGGTCTTGTCCCAACTCATGGTTCGAGCGGTCCCCCTGTATCAGTGCGACGTTCAAGAACCTTCTCCTCGAACGCCATCTCGGGCAGTCGATGCCGCCGCGATGGGCCGCAACGTTGGCCAAGTCGCCCTGAAGAAGGCTCTTGCTGCGGCAAGCCGCCTTGCAGACGCGCGGTCCGAGCAGGCTTCCCTGTGGGCAAGAGTTCGCAATCGCCTCTGCGATCAGCTGGAGAAGTCGCTGGGCGAACGGTGTCCGTGGACGCTGCGGAACTTGGTGATGGCGCAGAAGGCCACGACGGTCCTGGACTGGCAGAGCCAGGAGGGTTCGAAGAGGCCAGAGGTCGCGCTCAAGGTGGGTTCCTTGCACGAGCCTGGGCTGATGCGTTGTCTCGAGATGTCGACGTCGGAACGCCTCGGCCGTATCGATGACACTTTGCGGTCGCTCGAGCGCATCGGAACGGCGCCATCGCGCGAAGCGCTCTCGATCATCTGCAGACTGGACTACGAGGAGACGCATGGCGCTTGGCGTGTCGCCCACCTCGAAGATCCGTTCCTCGTGCAGTTGAAAACGGGCGGCGCTCTCGCCGGGCGCCGCGAGCCGCGGGTGCCTGCCAGTGCCCCGTAGAAGCCCTTCACCAGCTTCTTCCAGTCCCGTCGTTTGTGGACTTCGTCAAAGACGATCCACTTCTCCCCCGTTCGGAAGAAATAGGGTTCCTCGAGGAAGGCGCGTTTGACATCCGGCGTGTCCCAGTTCACGTAAGCGGGCGTCCACTGCCGACACAGCGCGGTCTTGCCGGTCTGACGCGGACCCGTCAGGAAGATCATAGGATCGTCCGTCGTCCTCCCGGCAGGAGAGGCCCACAAATTCAGGGCGCGTGGTCGGAAGTTCATCGTGAATTCAATGTAGAGATCGAATTCACGATCGTCAATTCAACATATATAGCGAATTCACGATCCCCAAAAATCTTCATCAGGCTTCCGCCCTTTCCGAAGGAGCGCAGTGCAGCACCCGTGGCAGGGGGCTGGTCGGCGTGGTAGCGCAGCGCCTGACGGACGAGAGGGGCGGCAGCCACGTGCCTGTCTTCGTGCTGACGCTCCACGCCCGTCCTACCCTCACGATGGAGGGCGGGACGACGTTCCACTTCGTCACCGGTGCGCTCGCGCTGGAAACGCAAGCACATAGGCAGAACAGCCGCGGTTTTCCCGCACGTCACGCGGTGAGCCGACGCTGTCGAGCCCGGGGCCACGTCGTTGGAGGCGGGCGCACGGGGGCGGAAGCGAGTCCCAAATGGCCCTCAAGCACGCACCCCGGCCCGTCCTCGTCCCTTTCGAACGCGCCTGACATTCACGGTGCAGAAAGGGGCCTACCCACCCCAGTCGAACTCCGCCTCCGGCGGTCCACGCGCAGGCGCCAACGACGGCGCTCTCGTCTCCAGCCCAAGGTGCTCGAGAATCGCCTTCGCACCCTTCCCCATCACCGTCGCCACGACCCGCACGCG
>JBJXGM010000010.1:0-5669 GCA_046155985.1 Myxococcaceae bacterium
CCGCCCCCACGACCCCGCTGTCATCGCCGAGCTGGGCATCGACCACACTAAAGCCGACGCGGCTGGTCATTGAGGTGTATCGCAACACACCGTCCTCAATGGCTTTGCGCATGCGGGGGCAGTGCGCCATGACGCCGCCGCCGAGAATGAGTCTGGCGGGGTTGAACACTGTCACGATGTTGGCGAACGCGACGGACAAATACGAGACGGCGCGGTCATAGATTTCGCGCGCGGCGGCATCCCCTGCATGGGCGGCTTCTTCGATTTGAGGCGGCAGAGGTCCGGAAGGCTCACCCTGGCTGAGCGCCGCGAGTTTTGGCGAACGCCCGGCCGAGACCGCTTCCTTGGCCTGCGCAATCAGGTTCATGCCGCCCGCGTAGGCTTCCAGGCAGCCATACTCGCCACAGCCACACCGTCGGCCGCCCTCTGCCACGACTTTGATGTGACCGAGTTCTCCCGCAACACCGTGGCTGCCCAAAACCAATTGCGCGTTCACGATCGCTGCGCTCCCCACACCAGAGCCCACGGAGGCCATCAGCAAATCACGCGCGCCCCGCCCTGCCCCTGCGACGAACTCGCCGTAGCATGCGGCCTTTAAGTCGTTGATGAGAACCACGCGCTTTTTGAGGCGTCGCTCGAGCAGGGCACCCAATGGCACATCCCGCCAGCCGATGTTCGGCGCCACGCGAACGCTGTTTTTCACCAAATCCAGCTGCGCCGCGACGCCCACGCCACAACCTGAGACTTCGACGCCCGGCGCGAGGGCCAGTGCGCGCTCCGATGCCATGCCTATCGCTTCGACGACGGCCTCTGGTGAGCGGTCGGTCAGTGTGTGTTTTGCCGACGCCACGAGTTCGCCACGGGCGCCCACCACTGCCGCGCGCGCAAAGGTTCCGCCTAAGTCGATGCCAAGGGATGCCACCACGGGCACTCTAGCGGCGCGGTGCCGGCGTGCCTAGGCAGACGCCAGCGGCAGGCGGGGCGACCTCGTGACTATTGCGTCCTGCGGTACCGCCCCGATGTGTCTTTGCAGAGAAAGGCTTCCGTACCAGCCAGGTGTCCAAGCAGCACAGCTGCGGTGGGCTCGTCCAAAGACCAGAGCCGCTTCGCTTGATCGATCGTCAACGAAAGCCTCGGGAGGTGTGTGTACTCAGCCCGAATACGTTGAAGCGCTGCGCTTGTTCGCTCGGCGTTTAGTGAACCCAATGCAGTGGAAGTCATGCTTCTCAATCCTTCGCTTTCCCTATGTGGTTGGTCTGTTTTCGGGAGTTCTCGCCCACAGGTTGCGTCCCGTGTTCGCCTGATTTCGGCAAAAAAGGCTTAGAAATTAAAAGTTTAGAATAATCCCTCTACCCGACGAGACGATTCTCGCTTTACCCGACGACTATCTCCGCCTGGACATCAACCGAATCTCGCGCGCGTCCCGTTCCCAGCGGTGTCGCAAAGCGAGGACGACGTGCTCACCGCGGTCCAGGAAGTCAGAGAGGCTTTTCAGATGCTCGTATTCATCCGGCACCCGTCCGCCGATGGCCGCAGTCCTTCGTTTTGCGGCAATCGCTTGCATATTGAGCTTAGGGACCCAAAGGTCGTTTCGGAACTCGAAACCGATCCCGGTCAGCGCTTCCGACACGACCTCGTCGCCAGCCTCGTGCAGAGGTCCTTCAGTGGTCGGAAAGCAAAGCGTGTTTGTGTTGAAGAAGTTTCCACCACTCTTGCGCTGGTCAACCATCCTCGCCTTGAAGCTATCGGTGAGCAGTTCCTGCTCAATCATGACCAGGCGGCGGCCGCCCCGAAACTTGGCGATAAATGGCCAACCCCCTGAATAACCCTCTTGCTCGGGAACCACGACGACGCTGACCGGGAAGTTCGTTTCGAGATGGGCTCCGAGAATCTTTTGCACATCGTTGTGAACCTCACCGTTGTTCCACAAAACGATGTCGCGCCCCTCGCCATAGAGGTCCGCGGACAAACCGGATTCGTGCATAAAGCGAACGAGGGCTCCTGCCCCTTCACTGTTGCCTGCTCCTCCTCGATGCACTTCAAAGGGTGGGTCATGGTTCTCGGGGTGGTAGCCTCGAAACTCTTCCTGGTATGCGAAGAAGGGCGTCTTGTACTTGCTCTTGGCGATGTATTCGAAACGCCGCTCGAGCGCCTCAACGATCACCCTCTGCAACTTTGTGTCCGGTGTGTACTCGCGCCGATCGAAGTCATTCTGAAACGCGCGAAAGGAGTTCAACAAGCGCCGGTGCTGCTTTCGGCTCGTCCAGATGAAGAAAGGGAAGTCCCCACCCTTCATGCTGGCCAGCGAATCCGTAATGAACATCGCCACCATCGAAGTCAGTACCCTGGGATCGGTCTCCACTCCCTCAAGGGTCGCGGCGATTTTCGCTTCCGCTTGGTTGCGGAGCTCCTGAGCGAACGAGTCATGAGTGCGCGGGCTCGGAACGTCGGGGGTTCTGCCGGCGACTGTGCTGTTGAAAATCGTCGCGTAACTGCCCGGGGATCGATAAATGTCGTTCTGGCGCCTAAGCTCGTCTTGTTGTTCCCGTCCGGGAATGAGCTCCGTCATGTTGAGGGGAATCAACATGCGCGGGTAACCACCGCCCCGCGTGCCGTCCCCCGCGCTGCTGGTGATGTGAACAACCCGATGCTGGTTCGCTTGCCCCCTGGCAAGCATACTTCGGTGATGTTTGGGTGAAGTCTGGGCCAGGTTCGTGGCCAGATCTTTTTCGGTGAAGAAATCTATCTGGCTGTCTGGAATCGTGTGCCTTGCGACTCCCGTTTTCTGTGTGATCAGGCGAAAGCGCAACGCCTCCATCGCAGCCTCGGACGCCGGAAAAAAATCGCCCTCGTCGTCCCACCAGTGAGAACGCTTCTGCGCTGGAAAGTCCGCACGATCTACATCGCGGGGGGACCCGCTCTGTCTCTCGGTCTGCGGGCCGTCGAGCCCCCGGCTGCTCCCGTCAGCTCCGGACTTTGCATAGTAGAGCGGAGGCTCGAAGTTGGCACCCAATCGACGGATCATCAGGCTAAGATTTTCGCCTTCGCTTCCCCTGAAGTTGCTGGCGCCATGTTCGTTTCGGTGGCGAAAGCCCCAAGCTGCTCGCAGACGAAGCGGAACGCTGCGAAACGTCCCGTGAGTTCAAGCGTTTGAACCGCTTTGGCACGACTTCTGCTGGGACTTGACGAGAGGGCCCTAAGGGACAGGCCACTAACGCGACGCGGGCAACGCGGCGCGCCCGAAGGCGTCCGGCAACAGGGCCCCTAACGTTGTCACACGCTCGGCTCCGCTCCCGCCGCGGGTGCGAATCGCCAGGCTGACAGGCGCGAATTCCGAAAGCACCTGGCGGCATGCACCGCAAGGCATCACAGCGTCCATGGCGCTTGACACCAAAGCCAGGGCGCGAAGCCTCGTTTTTCCCAATGCGACCGCCGCCGCGACGGCGTTGCGTTCCGCGCACACCGTGAGGCCATAGCTGGCGTTCTCGACGTTACAGCCGCTGACGATTCTTCCGTCTTCCAACATCGCCGCCGCACCGACGCGAAAGTGACTGTACGGCGCGTAGGCATTGGCGCGTGCGCCAAGGGCGGCTTCAAACAGACGTTCCCATGGAATTTCTGGCGTCGCGCTCATGTGGGGGTTTCCTGTGGGTGAATGCGGCGCGCCATGGATGTCGCCAGCCAAACGGCCAGCCCCACTGCGGTGATTTCTGCAGCGGCCAGCCATTCCTCGGGGCGAGGGCCCGCTTTCCACATGAGAACCACGCTGAACACCGTCGCAAGCAGCGGAATGGTCGGCCCCCATGGCAAGCGATAGGTGCGTTCAGCATTGGGCATGCGGTAGCGCAACACCAACGCGGCAATACTTGTGGGGATGTATTGACCGAACAACGCGACCGTCGAAATGTCCACAAGCGAAGCGTAGTTGCCCCACAGCACCAAAAGCGCCGCCATCGACGTCGTCACGAATACTGCGACGGCCGGCGTGCCGAAACGTGAAATCCGTGCCAGCCCTGCAGGCAAGTAGCCATCCTCCGCCAACACTGTGAAGTAGCGCGGGCCAACCAAGGCACTGCCCGCGCAGAATCCCGCCATCGACACGAGGGCCGCAACACCAATCAAGGGCTCGCCCCAGGACCCAAACAGAATGTTCGCCACGTAGGGCAGTGGCTGCGAACGCTGTGGCAAGTCCGGCACGAGACTCAGCGCGACAAGTTGCAGCACACAATAGAGCACTGCCGCACCGACCAAACTGCCGACAATCGCGATGGGCACGTTCCGCTTGGACGCTTGCGCTTCTCCGGCTGGCACCGCGGTGAACTCAAATCCAGACAGCATAAATACTGCGAAGAATGCCGCAGACCCGACCGCTCCGAAATAGCCGCCCTGCGCCGTCGCTGGAATCGTCGAAGGCGAGAACACCGATGCAACGACTTCACCGCGAATCGCAAAAACGCCCACCGCCGCAAGCAGCAAAAGCGGCACCAACTTCACAATCGACAGAAGCGTTGACGTTCTGGCGCCCGCGCGGACACCGACCAAGTTGATGCTCCCCAGCGACAAGACGAGCAACAGGGCAATGAGCGTTTTCCCCAAAAGTTGCGCTTTGCCGATTTGCAGAACTGGCCGGTCCAAGCCCCACGACGGAAGCAACGCGCTCAACTGGTCACCAAAGCCAGCGGCAACCGCCGCGAACGCCGTGACGCCCACGGTGAGGCTCATCCACCCCACGGCCCACCCGACGTAAGGCCCTAACGCCGTGCGCGCGTACAAATACGAGCCACCGTTCTTGTCGAACATTCCACTCAGCTCGGCGAAGCACAGCGCAATCAAGGTGCACAACAACGCCGAGACTGCGATGCCCGCCACGCTGGCTGCGCCCGCCTTTTGGGCCAGGGGGGAAAGTTGCAAATAGACGCCGCTGCCCACCACGCCGTTGATGCCAATCGCGAGACAGTCCAGCAGAGTCAGTCGGCGGGCAGGCTCCGTCATGGGCGGCGCATCCAAGCAGAGTTACTTCGGCGGAGAAAGGAGTGTGTCGATTCCGTGTAAAACCCCGTTGCTCGCGCGCAAGTCAAAGTGGGTGACTTTGGCTTGCTCGACGCTCACGCCATCGCCTTTTGCACTCACTTTGAGCGGAAATCCTGCGACCGTCGGAAGCCGGCCTGACGTCATGGCGCGAAGCGCAGTCGCAGGCTGTTCGCCCGGTACCAGGTGAAAGAGCAATACCGCCCGCAACGCTTCTGGGTCGCGGAGCAGCTTTTCGAAGACTTTTGGCTTGAGCTTGGCGAATGCTTCATCCGTTGGCGCAAAAAGCGTGAAGGGCCCTGCGCTGCGCAACGTTTCCACAATTCCCGCCTCCGCCATGGCACGGGCAAACAGCGTGAATTCGCCCGACACGACCGCCGCGTCCACCAGGTCTCTTGCCAATCCAGGCTCTGGATTGGACTTCGCCTGCGCCCAGGTTGCGGGGGCCACCAGCAGCGCAAACAATAGAAGTCGCCTCATGCGTTCCCTTCCTTTCCCAGCGCGCGCCCAAGCGCATGCCCAAGCGCACGAATGGCGAGAGGCACAAATTGCACGAGCAGGTTCGACAAAGTCCCGGCTGCGGCCTGTGCCACGTGGGCGACGTCTTCATGCGACAAAGGTTCGCTGCCTTCTTGAACAGC
>JBJXGM010000021.1:0-3884 GCA_046155985.1 Myxococcaceae bacterium
GCTAAGGAAGAGATACTAAAATCAAGACCGGACCAAGAGCCTCGACCTGAAGTCGATTTGCCAGCAGCCGCAAGTGGTCACCCGAGAGAGAGCATTGCAACTATGAAAAACAGCCAAGGACTATCCGAAAAGCGCGACAAGGTGTTCGTGAGCTACAGCCACAAGGACAAGAAGCTGTTCGAGGAATTCAAAACGATGCTCGCGCCTGCCATTCGCGACGCCACCGTTGATTTGTGGGACAACACGCGTATCAATCCGGGAGCCAAGTGGAAGGAAGAGATTCAGATGGCGCTCGGTTCGGCTAAAGTCGCGGTGCTGCTCGGAGAATAGGGAGAATAAAAGCCCTTTTCCACAAGCGCACCAAGTAGTCCCAGGTCATCAAACAACCGTCAACCTGCGCGTCGACTCGGTGTTGGCCCAAATTGCCCCCCTGAGCCGGCAGAAATTCTGCACTCCAACGTACGTTTTCCGGCAGCTTCCAAGCCTGCGGCGAGAGCGACCCTGCCGCCACTGACGTGGCGCAGCTGTCGGCCATAGTCGCGTGATGATCGGCCTCTCAGGCGAACAAGCTCACCTGCGCTGGCGCCCGACAAGGGGCAAACGTCGCTCGGTGCCGCCTGCGGCTTGGTCGAGGGGCGCGAGGAGCTTCGCGATCACCACAGGATCTTCGATGCAAGCGATTCAGCGAAACCTGGATTTATCAGTATTCGCCACCACCCTTGGACCAGCGTCATTTCTGAAGGCGCTTGGGCGGCCTGAATCTGGCCGGACATTGAGTTGTCTCTTGATGCTGCTGCGGTGAATCCGCGCAGGCGCTCTAAGCTGCCCCAGGCGTGCCGACTTACCCCGCTGAAGAACCCACGTGGCGGGCCGCTACAAGTCCCAGGGAGCCCGTTGACCGCAGGTCCACGCCGTCCCACCAGTCCAGGAGATGCGACCATGCTGAACACCGACGAAGAGCTAGATCATCGCCGTTCGAGCCGATTGAGACATGAACTAGAGCAGGCTATCACCACCATCAATCGTGCCCAAATCAGCACGGTGACCGGTGATATCAAAACTACGGCCTTCATCAACGTTGTGCAAATGGTGGCCTGCCTGCGTGCGCGTTATCTGAACCATGTACTTGAGCTAGGCAAAAACTGTCACAGCCAATGCATCACCACCGAGGCGGCCCTGGAGCTGCAGTGTTTGCGCCAGGCGTACGTTGAAGCCCTGGAGGGTTTCACCGCGCTGGAACATGCGGTTAATCGCGGTTACGTACATCTCAACGACTGAATGCGGTTGCGACGCTGGTGCAGCCGCCCCGACCAGTGGGCGCGTGGTCGCCCCAGCGCCGCTCATAAGGTGGCATCGTCGGCCCTACGCTTTACCACGAACGCGACTGCGCGCTCGGCGCCGCCCCGGCAAAGGTGCGAAGGTTGCGGTGACGTGTTCAGTATCGAGATTCTCGCGTACCGACACAAATTTCCTGTCACGAATGACCATCATGAAATGGTATTCGTTTTTGTACACCCGACCGTTAGTGAATTCACCGTCAGACACCGCTTCAACCGATACACGTCCGCCCTCGGCACATAGGCATGACTGCCGGACGACTGGCGAACAGGAATCGCAACGGGTATGGGAAACTCAACACCCATTGGCGCACCGGTTGTGCGGGAAACACCTTATCGACCAGCAGCGCCGCACTCTCGGCTTTGGCTTCCTGCGTCGCTCTCGGCTCTGGCCTCCTGCTTCGCTCTACCTCCCCCATCCATGGGGTCGTACCTCCTGCGTCCTGCAGTCGTCGGCCATACGTTGGGCTCCGCAGCTCGGACAGAAAGCTGCGCCGCTTACAACTGAACGCGACGAGGTGCTCTGCGTGACAAGTCTCGCACCGCACGCGCCGAACGGGTTGAGCGTCTCGAGCAGACGGCCTACAGCCCGGGAACGCGCTTCGACTAAGCCTTATCCAAGCCGCGCCCGCGCGGAGACGGCGATTTTTTTCGCCTCTTCGAGCGTGGAGGCCGCGGCGGTCATATGACCCATCTTCCGTCCCGCCTGCGGTTCGAGTTTTCCGTACAAATGAAGTTTAAGCCGCGGATCTTTCAGCGCCTCCACCCACCGCGGTTCGCCTTTCGCCCACAAGTCTCCCAATAGATTCACCAACGCCGCCGGCTGCGGTTGATACGTTGAGCCCAACGGAAGCCCGCAGACCGTTCGTACTTGCTGCTCGAACTGGCTGGTGGCGCAAGCATCGATCGAAAAATGGCCCGAGTTGTGCGGGCGTGGCGCCAGTTCGTTCACGAGAATTTTTTCCGCCTTGGTCAGGAACATCTCCACGCACATGACGCCCACCACATCCAGCGCTTCCATCAACGATCGCGCGATCGATACCGCGTCGCGCGCCACCAGCTCCGGAATACGGCCGGGAGAGAGCGTCAAATCCAAGATATGATTGCGATGTTCGTTTTCAACGGCGCCGAAATGGGTGAACTCGCCTCCTTCCGTGCGCGCGCCGATGACCGACATCTCGCACGCGAAATCGACGAACGCCTCCAGAATCGCTTCGCCTCCACCGACCACGCGATAGGCGTCGTCAGCGTCCGCCTTTGAGGCAAGCTTGTGCTGCCCTTTTCCGTCGTAACCAAAACCGGCTGATTTAAGCACCGCCGGCACGCCGATCGTATCGATCGCCGCGTCGAGATCGGCCCTCGACTTAATATGGACGTACGGCGCCACCGGGAAACCATTGGCCGATAAGAAATTTTTTTCGCGCAGCCGGTGCTGTGTGGTGTGCAGAACGTTTCCATTGGGACGCACCAAGGTAAGTTCGGAGGCGGCTTGGACGGTGGCCAACGGAATATTTTCGAATTCGAACGTGACCACGCTGACCTTTTTGGCGAAGGCCCGGACGGCGTCCAAATCATCATAGGAAACGGTCACTTCAACATCGGCAACCTGGCCGGTGGGCGTGTCGGTTTCAGGTGAGAGAGTATGGACTCGGTATCCCATTTGGCGGGCGGCGATCGCGAACATGCGACCCAACTGCCCGCTTCCCAGGACCCCGATCGTCGAGCCGGGAAGAATTTTTTTCATCAAGGAACGCGAGCGCGCCGGACCGCTTTGGTTTGGTCCGAACGGAAGCGGCGGAGCTTCGCGCGCAAACGCGGACGCGAGGTCGCCAAAATACTGACGGCCAGGTATCCGGCGTTGGAGGCTCCGGGTGATCCGATCGCGAGCGTTCCGACCGCGATACCGGCCGGCATCTGCACAATTGATAAAAGTGAGTCCAAACCGTTCAACGCCTTGCTTTGCACCGGCACGCCCAGCACCGGAAGCGTCGTGTAGGCGGCGGTCATGCCCGGAAGGTGCGCCGCGCCGCCGGCGCCGGCGACAATCACTTCAATACCGCGGTTCTCGGCCCGGGAAGCGAACTCGGCCAGCCACTTGGGCGTCCGGTGGGCCGAAACCACTTCACATTCGTGTTCAACGCCGAACTTCTTCAACACGTCGCTCGTGTTCTTCATTGTCTCCCAATCGGAGGTGCTTCCCATGATCACGGCGACCAGCGGCTTTTTCATAGTGACTCTCGTCGGAGTTGGAATTCGGCGAACGGTTTTAAATAAGATGACGCCGTGATTTTTCCAACAACAAACACCGCGGCGTGTCCAGGAAAATTTTGCGGCTCGCCGCCGTCATTTGATAAATGTTGATCATGCTTTCCAATCTTCTTAAATCGCCGGTCGTCTCTGATGTCCTGGACATCTTTTTCATGTCGATCATGATCTACGCGTTCGCCATGTGGTTTAAGCGATCGAAGGCGGGGTTCGTTTTGATCGGCATGTCGATGGTCGGGTTGGTTTGAGAATAGAGGATAGGCAGAATAAAAGCCCTTTTCC
>JBJXGM010000139.1:0-4091 GCA_046155985.1 Myxococcaceae bacterium
GGCCCGCCTGCATGGCGTCGCGCACCTGGTTGCGCACCGAGGTGAGGCATGCCGCCGCAGCTTCACTGACGCGGAGCCTTTCGGCGGCTTTTTCCGCTTCCGCAGCTCTGCTCTCTCTCGCGGCCACGAACCCTTGGAGAGGTGTGGGTTGGGGCGAATAGTCCAGGACGCGCAGACCGAGCGACACAAGATTCTCGGGACGCTCGCGCGCGAAGAACGACCGCAGAGACGTTATTGACGCAAGAGAAAACCCCATACGAGTAAGATTTCTCGCCGTAGGAGACCGCGATGTTGCGCCAAAAGGCGGCAAAAGCCTCACCTGCGCCGTAAATCACTGTTTTCCCTACAGACGTACCCTCACGAAAATTGCCCCGCGTGGGTTTGGGAAGCGGCGCGCGACGGTTATTCTGCATGCAACTCTTCGTGCGTATCGTGAGCTACAACGTTCGTTATTTTGGGCATGCGCTGCGCGGATTGGCCAGCACGCGGGCTCCCAAAGAGCGAATCGCCGACAAGCTGCTCTCGTTGGACCCGCTGCCTGATGTCGTTTGCCTGCAAGAGGTCGAGACCGTCTCGCTGCGTTCCAACGTGGCCTATCGCCGGACGAACAACCAACACACCCAACTGCAGTCATTCATGGCTGTCCTGGAGGAGCGCTTCGCGCAGGCGGGTCGCGAGATGCCGTACGAGGCCTACTACTTTCGTGCACACACCTATCAACTGCGGTCGGTGCCGATCTACACGACCGGCCTTGCCGTTCTGGTGAATTCGCAGGCGGTCGAGGTGGAGGGCCACAACGTTCACGCGCCTGAGCACATCACGCACCATCACGTGCAGCGGCTCAAAGACACCAAGCAAAGCCGCGTGTGCGCCCACATGCGGCTCAGCGACCTCCGCGGGCATCGCTTTCACGTGTTCAACACGCACATGAGTTTGCCGACGCCGTTCGCCAAGGAATTTTGGGCCGGCAAAGACAAGATGGGGTGGGGGATAAATCAACTTCATGAGGCGCGGACGCTCGCCCAGTTCGTTCGTCGTCACGCGAACAATGAACCCTTCATCGTTTGTGGCGATTTCAACTCCGCGCCCTCTTCGCCGACCTTTCGGTTTCTGACCGAGGAGCAGTCTCTGGTGTGCGCGCAATCGGCTCTGGGGCAAATCGACCCCGAAGAGCCGCGAGGGTTTCCTACCGCCGGTTTTCTGCACCTGCGCATGCATTTGGACCATCTGTTTTCGGGAGGGGGCGTACGGTGGGTTGACCTTCAGGGGACGCGGCCGTTTGGCGATGTGGCCAGTCCATTTCATGGGTTGTCAGACCATGTGCCGCTCATCGGCCGGTTCGAGTTGGACGGCTAACGCGAGTTTGCCGAGCACAGAGACCGCAAACGGCAATAGAACTCGGGTGTGACCGACAACGCTAAAGGGCGCGTGCCCAACACGGAGCGGCTGCGAGCGTCTTTTCGCCAAATGGGCGTGACTGTGCGACTCGTCTGGGAGGCGCACCCGCGGGCTGCAGCCCTTCTGCTCTGCGTGACGACGGTGACGGCGCTGCTCCCCGCTGGCATTGCGTACTTGGGGAAGCTCATCGTCGACGGCGTGGTGGGGGCCGCGCAGCGTGGCGGAGCGCAGGGGCACGTCGAAGTGGTGCGCGTGGTGTTGATGGAGTTCGGCTTGGTGGCTGGACTGGTTGTGGCGCAGCGACTCGCGGGCTTTGCGCGGGAACTCTTGCGCGCGAGTTTGGGGAATCTCATCAGCGAAAAGATTCTGCGCAAGGCTTTGCAGCTTGAGCTGCGGCACTTCGAAGACTCAGAAACCTACGACAAGATGCAAAACGCGCGGCGAGAAGCCTCGGCCCGCCCCTTGGCGCTTGCGCTCTCGGGGCTGAGCGTTGTTCAAAACGCAGTGACGCTCGTTGCGTACGGCGCCCTGCTCACGCGGCTTTCGGGTTGGAGCGTGCTGGTTTTGGCGGTCGCGGCGATTCCGGCATTTCTTGCCGAAGCCAAGATGGCGAATGCGGCCTTCCGGCTTCACAGCTGGCGAGCGCCTGAGGGCCGAAAGCTGAGTTACCTCGAGTGGATTCTCACACGCGACAGCCATGTGAAGGAGGTGAAGCTGTTTCGGTTGGGCGAGTTTCTGCTCGAGCGCTATCGCACGCTGTTCAAGAAGTTCTTTGAAGAGGACCGCGCCCTCGCGCTGCGCAAAATGCTGTGGGGTGGGGGCCTGGGGCTGCTCGCTTTGGCGGCTTTCTACGGTTGTTACGTTTGGGTTGCCGGCAAGGCCGCGGTGGGCGAAATCACGTTGGGCGACATGACGCTGTACCTTGCCGTTTTTCGCCAGGGTCAAGCCGCGTTTCAGGAGATTCTCTCGCAGCTTGCGTCGACCTACGAAAACGCATTGTTCATGACCAATCTGTACACGTTTCTCGACATCCCCGTCACGGGCGAAGCGGCGCGCGTTTCACCCGCGCGCGTTCCGCCCAAGGCGCGCTCACATTCGATTGAATTTCGTCACGTGTCGTTTCGTTACCCCGGGCAGACCAAATGGGCGCTGTCCGACATCGATCTTCGGCTTGAGCCAGGGGAGAAGCTTGGACTGGTGGGCGAAAACGGCGCGGGCAAGTCTACCCTCGTGAAGCTGTTGATGCGCTTGTACGACCCTACGGACGGCGCGATTCTCTATGGCGGTGTCGATTTGCGCGACATGGAAGCGAGCGAGGTGCGTTCGCGCATGAGCGCCGTTTTCCAGGACTTCGTTCGGTATCAATTCAACGTCGCTGAGAACATTGGCTTGGGAGACGTCAACCGCATGACCGACCTCGAGCGCATTCGCGAGGCGGCACGCCGCGGCGGGGTCGACGGGCTCATCGCGACCCTGCCCAAGGGCTACGACACGACGCTGGGGGGCTGGTTCGAGTCGGGTCAGGAGTTGTCTGCCGGCCAGTGGCAGAAAATCGCCGTTGCGCGCGCGTTCATGCGCGACTTTGAGGTGCTCATTCTGGACGAGCCAAGCGCCAGTATCGACGCCGAGGCCGAGCACGAATTGTTCCAACGGCTCAGAGCGCTGGCTGCTGAACGCACGGCACTGATTATTTCGCACCGCTTCGCGACGATGCGCATTGCCGACCGCATCGCGGTATTCCACGACGGGAAGCTGGTGGAACTCGGCTCGCACGCCCAGCTTTTGGAGCAAAATGGCCGCTATGCCCACCTGTTCCGCTTGCAGGCCCAGGGCTACGTCGACTGAAGAAAGTCAGGGGCCTACCTGTGCGACTGGCGCCCGGTCGCACGGACGGTTATCTAGGGAAAATAGGAGACACATCTCGCATGGGCGCTGCCGCCGAAGTCACCGCCGAAAATTTCAAAGAGGTCGTCGAAAGTCATCCGATTGTGATGCTTGATTTTTGGGCAGAGTGGTGCGGCCCCTGCCGCGCATTCGGACCGATTTTCGAAAAGGCGGCCGCGCAGCACTCGGACATTTACTTCGGCAAGGTGAACACCGAGGTCGAACAGCAGTTGGCCGGTGCTTTTGAGATTCGGTCGATTCCGACCCTGATGGTGTTTCGCGACAAGGTGCTGCTCTATGCGCAGCCCGGTGCCCTTCCTGAACCCGCGCTGACGGAACTCATTCAACAAATCAAGGCGCTCGACATGGACCAGGTGCGCAAAGAAATTGCGGCGATGGACAAGAAGGGTGCCGGCACGGGTCAGGGTTAGCGGCGGGCTTTGAAATGGACGATTGTCCCAAGTCGCATTCGGAGTGTGGGCCCTACCGCTCCAAGGCCCCCACGTCGATACCGCCGGAGGAGGGACGCGCAGTGCCGAAGTAATCCGTGGAGAGCCGTGCGTAGATGGGGCTTCCCGAAGCGGTGAATCCGACGAGGGCAGTCACCTGTTGCCCGACGCCCAGGGCGGGACTGCCTGCTTGAAGCGCGAAGTGCGCTGCTTGCGAGGGACTTGAATTCACAAACAACGGGTTGCTTGTGATGTTGGTGGAAGCCGAGAGCTGCCCAGCACCGCCGTTGGCGTATGAGATGTTGTTCACCATGACCGGGTTGATGGCCCGCGCCAAATGCTGAACGCCATCACCCGTGT
>JBJXGM010000027.1:0-28712 GCA_046155985.1 Myxococcaceae bacterium
CGCGTCCCATCTGCGGCGTTGCGGGCCCCTCCTTTCGTCCTCACGTACAGAGAGCACGCTGCGGCGAAAGGGCCTCCCGCGCCTGGCATCTCGGCCTGCTCGCGACGTTTTTCAGCAGCCTGCTAGGGAGACTTCTCTGGCTCACAGTCGTGAAGCAGCGGCCCGACTTCCCACACCTGTTTGTCACCGCGCAGCTGCCAGGAGAAAGGTCCTGGGACCAGCTGGAGGCGCTCGATTCCGCCTTCTTCGAGCGCGATTTCAACGCTGGCTTTGCTTGTGGGTCGCCACGTGCCCTCCGCATGACCGTGGTCGTCATCCGTCGGCGAGTACCGCTGGACGGTGCCGCCTGTGTCCAGGTCCATAAACATCACCTCGCCCTGGGTGGTGACCCAAGAGACGTTGGTCTTCAAGAAGGCTGCAAGCGCCGCGGTATTCTTGGGTGGCGGTGTTTGGGCGGCCTGCCATTTCTGAAACTCGCCGCGACGTTTCAGCGGGCTCAGTTTTAAATCGCTTGTGGCCAGGCGCGTGTCGACGCGGACTTTGAGTGCGGCGGCTTGGTTCAGCGCGTTCAGCGCCAGGTACGTCCAGGCGCGCGTCTTGTCGCACGGATGCTCGGGCTCGCTTCCCTCGTGTCGTGCGGTCAGTGCCCGCGCGAGCTGCCACCACGCCTCGCCATCTTTGGAGGATTTTTTGAGACTCTTTTGCAAGAACGCAGCGGCGTCGGCCGGACGACCCGTGTCGATCAGGCGCTCGGCTTTCTGACTCACAGGAGAGGCGAGGCAGAAGCCGAGCAGCGCCAGGGTCGTGGGTATCATTGCGCAGGCACTTCTTTTTCGCGTTTCAGGGGGTCCTGGGCAGCAATGTTGAACTCCGTCCGGCGATTCTGTGCCCTTCCAGTCTTGCTCGCGTTGGAAGCAATCGGCTGACTTGAACCAAAGCCGACGGCCTCCAGCCGACCGGGGTCGACGCCCTCGCGAACGAGCGCCGCCTTCACGGCATCGGCCCGGTCTTGTGAGAGCCGAAGGTTGGTCGAATCCCTTCCGATGGAGTCTGTGTGTCCTTCGATTCGGACTTTTCGAATTTGAGGGTTGTCGGCAAGCGCTTGGGCCACTTCTCGAAGAATCGCGAAGCTGCTCTTGCCCAAAATCTTCGCGCTGCCGGTCTTGAACTGAATCTGCTGACGAATTTCGATGCGCTCCTGCGTGACAACGACCTTGCTGTACTGCTTGGGACACCCGCGCGTTTCCGCGCTTCCCGGTTGGGTGGGGCAGGCGTCGTCTGTGTCGGAGACCCCATCTTGGTCGTTGTCCAAATCCGGACATCCGTCCTCGTCGGCGTAACCATCCTTGTCCTCGGGTTCACCGGGGCACTTGTCCGATGAGTCCGGGATACCGTCGTCGTCTTTGTCCAGACGCGGGCAGCCGTTGGACGCAATAGGCCCAATGTCATTGGGGCACTTGTCCATCGCGTCGACCAGACCGTCCTCGTCGTTGTCCGCGTCAGGGCACCCATCCTCGTCGGCAAAACCGTCCTTGTCTTCCGCTTGGTGTTTGCATCCGTCTTTCGTGTCGTCGATGCCGTCGCCGTCGCTGTCCGTCGGCGTGGGCGCGACAGTCGGGCAACCGCGGGCCAGGGCTGGGCCAGACTCGCGCGGGCAGAGGTCGTCGGTGTCGAGTACCCCGTCTTGGTCATTGTCCAAGTCGGGGCAGCCATCCTCGTCTTCGAATCCGTCTCTGTCCTCGGCGAGCTTCGGGCAGCGGTCTTTTGTGTCGGGAATGCCGTCGGTGTCGCCGTCGGGGTCTTCGAGCGTCACCACCAGGGCAGGGGCAGCTTGTTTTTCCGCAGGACAGTTCTTGAGTTGTTGGTTGACTTTTGTGGCTGCCGCTTCGGCCTCCTCAATGTGGCCCTGTGCTCGTCCGCTTTCGCCCTGGTCGAGTTCGCCAACAGCGAAATCCGTGTGCGCCTCGGCTTGGGCCAGCGCGACCGGAGCACAGCGCATCGCTCCGGCGGCACGTGCCCGCTCCATGTCCGCCCGGAGAACGTCAGCGCGCGCGCGAACAACGTTGCCGCTGACACACGCCAGCGGAAGCCATGCAAGCGCTAAGCTCCACGGCCTCATGGCGCACCGTCTCCCTGGCGCGCCTGGGACACGGCACGTTCGCGGGCGCGAGCGGCGTGATGCAGGGCTTTCTCAGCGTAAATCGTGGCCTGGCCGTACTGCGCAACGCCTTCTTCCTCTTTGGCTCTCTCAAAGTAGAGGCTGGCCGCTGTCCAGTCGTAGGGCGCGCGTTGCTCCGCACCCGCGGTTCGTGCGGCCGACAGTTGAATCTCGGCATCGACAAGGTGACTGGCCGTGCGGATGGGCCCGCAACCAACCAGCATCCCCAAGGCGCCGAGGGCAAGGCATCGCAGCGGCATGAGCAAGTCACCTGGCTAGCAGCGCTGCGCGCGAAAGGTCAAGGAATTCGCCGGCGTTGCGATTGACGACATCCGCGCGCCACAGGGGTAGCCTTCGGGAACGTGCGTGGGCTTGGTGTATCGATTTTGGCGGTCCTGTCGAGCGCGGTACTTGCCGTGCCGATGCGACACGATGCGCGGCGCCGTGCAGAAGCTGCAGGATGGGTGCAGAAACTGCTCGCCGGCGAAGTGGTTCGCGCCACCTCGCGCGTCACCTACCTTGGAGAACAAGCGTTCGCAGCAGACGCATTGGTGGATGCGCTGGAGCGGAACAGTGCGCCGCTCATTTTCATCGCGCAAGGGCTCATGCTGCTGGGTGTCAAAGAAGGCGAACGCGGTCTCGTGAAGCTCTCGCGCGATGGAGACCCCGCGATTCGTTTGCTGGCGGCCCAAGGGTTGGGACGAATTCAGAGTCGCCGCGCCGACGTTGTGCTCCCACTCTTGCGGGATGCTCAGCCTGCGGTGCGTCGCGAAGCCGCGCGTGCACTGGGTGGGATGCGAGATCCAAGGCACGGTCGCGTGCTTTTCGACGTGGCGCAAGCCGAGGCCGATTTGACGACCCGCGCCATCATGCTGGAGGCCGTGGGGAGTGCGGGTGACAAGCGTCAGGGAGATCGCCTCGTCCCATTTCTGCGGAGCGCAAGCGAAAGTGCGCAATGGGCCGCTGCTCGGGCACTGTGTTTGCTTGAAAATCCAAAGGGTTTGCGTTTCGCTAACGAACACTTGAAGTCGCCGCATGAAGCCCAGAGGCGCCTTGCGGTGGACCTGCTCGAGGGTGTTTCGCTCAAGCGCATCGAACCCCTGCTGCGTGCGCGTTTGGATGACACCGCTGCGCCTGTTGCTGCGGCCGCAGCTCGGGTGTTGGCGAGAGCGGGTGACAGGCAGGCATTGGCCTGGCTCGTGCGTGCGGTGGACACCGCGTCATTCGAGTCTCGACCGGTCTTCGCCAACGAATTGGAGAAGCTGGGCCTCTCGGATGCCGAACGTCAGAAAGCGCGCGAGCACGATGTCCCGCTGGCACCCCTGAAGCCCAAGGAGCCGGAGCCCAAGGAGCCTCGGCGGAGATGACAGGCACCTGGGGCCCGTTCAGCCTTCTGGCGGTGTCGTTGATGGCGACCCCACCGTGGCATCGCCTGGATGCTCCAGAGCGTGAAGTGCGCATTGCGGCGTTGTCGAAGCTGCCGTTTGTCGAACGGTTGGTGGAGGCAAGCAGCGGCTTCTTGAACGTGCCTTACCTGGAGTCCCCGCTGGGTGAGGGAGAGGGTGTCGACCCCGATCCGCCGCTTCGATTCGACGCCGTTGATTGCCTCACGTTTGTGGAACAGTCGATCGCGCTCGCGGTCTCCAAGGACAGCCCACAGATGGAAGCGGCACTTCGTCGGCTGCGCTACCGTGGCGAGGCCAACTATTTGCAGCGAAACCATCTCATGGAGGCCCAATGGTTGCCGCACAACGTGGCCTCGGGTTTCTTGCGCGACGTGACACAGGAATACGGCGGAGGCTTTGATGTGGAGGCTTCCAAGACGCTCTCAGGTGAGAGCTGGCGATCGCCGTCCTCCAAGGCGTTGAAACTCCCGGCCGACCATCAGCCTCAGGGGGTGTATCCGTTTCGCTATGTTCCACTCGCAAAGGCAGCACGTCGTCTTCGGGAGGTTCCGACAGGGACGTTGGTTGTCGTGGTTCGTGAGGAACGCGCGTTTAAGGCGACCCGGATGACACATCTGGGCATCGTCCTGCAGCAGGCGGGGAAGGCCTATATCCGCCACGCGAGTAAGAGTCGACACAAGCGGGTCGTGGACGAGCGGGCGGATGAGTTCGTGGCGCGTCATGCCCGCTACGACAAGTGGCGGGTGGTGGGGGTGAGTTTGTTTGCGATTTTGGAGCCTCAAGAGGCCGGGTTGTAGAGAAAGCATCCGCCTGGCGGTATAAACAGGCGTCTCGATGGCGCGGCTCAAATTCTTCCTCTTCCTGCTTGCATCGTTGCTGGCGCTGTTGGCGCTGACGTACGCGTCATCTGTTTCGGCGACCGACGTTGCGGTGCAGCAAGCCGTGGCGTCTGGTGGGTCGGCCCGACTCGCGGCGGAGGCAGCGCTCGCGGCGCGCCGGGCGGACTTGGCCAGCGGTTTCGTTGCCGCCCTTTCTGCCGGCGCGAAGTCTCGTCCAGAGAATGCGGTACAAGGCTTTGGTGCGCTGCGGACTGCGGCGCTTCAAGTTTTGCCCGAGGGTGACAGAGGTTCAGTCGTCTTCGTGGCGTCGTCTGGCGATGAGACGCGATGGGCGCGCGCGGACGCCGAGCCCAAGGCGCTGGCTGCCGAAGACGGCATGGACGGGGCGGTTGTTCTTGCCGCGGGTGTGAACGGCGCCGTTATCGAGATGCAGGGAGCGCCGTACCAGTTCTTTTCTGCAGCGCTTCCCACCGCGAGCGGAAACATGACGTTCGCACTGGGTCTCCCACTCATCACACTCGACACCGCAGAAGCCATCGCCAAGCGCGCAAACCTCCCGGCCGTGGGTGTCGTGATGGGTCACAAGCTTCTGGCTTCCGCCGGTGCAGCCAAGGACGTGTTGACCCAAGTCGTGGGTCCCAATGCGCCTTCGAAACTGATCCTTCCGGGTGCGTCTGGGCAGCTCGGGCCGCTGGGCCTGCCGTATTTGGGGGCGGGCGATCCCCCGCGGGCAGTTGTCTTGCGCGAAGCGCTGGAAGGAACTCGCCTTGAGATTGCGGCGGCCATCTCCATGAAGGACGCGATGACTGCTCTTGCAGCAGCGCAGGAGCGGGCCTTGTTCACGGCGTTGGGACTGTTCGTGCTCGGGACCTTCCTGCTCTTGACCCTGCGACGTCCCGAAGACGCACTTCCGTCAGCACCAGCACGGAAAGCGTCAACGGCGCATGTCAGGCTTCCCCCTGTGACCGAACCCCCCAAGGGCGCAGAACTCTTTTCAGAACCTGCCCCTCCGTTGCCAGAAGTATCGGCCGATAACTTTCCCTTTGGTCCACCGCCGGAGCGAAACGACTTCAGTGCTGCGACGCCCGAGCCCGTTTCCGCGTCCGCGATTTTGCCGGGCAGCTTCTCTGCGGCGGACTTTTCGGCGTCCCCCGCCGAAGCCAGCGCAGCGCAATTCCCGTTCGACCCGCCGGTAGACATGGGAGGGCCGCCCCGGGGTGGACTGCTCCCCGAAGTGCCTACAGCCATTGGTGCGAGTGCAAGCCAGGTGGCCAGCATGTCGCGGCTGGACGAAGAAGAAGAATCGAGCGCCACGCGCGTCGCGCAGGTTCCTTCGGAACTTCTGCTTCAGAGCGCGGAGGATGGGGGGATGTCCGCGTATCCCCAGGAGACGGTCATCTTGCCGCAGCGGACCGTGGCGCAAATCGCCCCGCTGTCCGTGGCCGGCGAGGACGAGCCTCACTTTCAATCGGTTTATCGAGAGTTTGTGTCCACGCGCGAACGATGTGGCGAAGTGGCCGATGGGCTGACCTATGAGCGGTTCGTCGCCAAGTTGCTGAAGAACCGTGATCAACTCATGCAGAAGTACGGTTGCCGCACGGTTCGATTCCAGGTCTACGTCAAGGAAGGCAAGGCCGCACTCAAGGCCACGCCCATCCGGGACTGACCTTAGGGCCCCCTTAGCGCCTTCACCTGGAAGTGCTCTCCGCGGGAGCTGTGGGTTCTTCAGCCAGTGGCAGAAGCAAGCGGAAAATCGAGCCGGGAGTCTTGTGCAGATCGAGCTCGAGTTTGCCGCCGTGTTCGTGCGCGATGCGTGACGCAATCGCGAGGCCCAGCCCGCTGCCACCGGCTTTGGTCGTGAAGTAGGGCGTGAAAAGCTTGCTTTGTACTTCTGGCGGTACGCCCGGGCCGGTGTCTTCGATTTCCAAGACTGCCCATGCACCCGAGCGGCGCGTGCGCACCGTGACATGCCCGCCTTCTGGGGGAAGGGCCTCTTGAGCGTTCTTGACGAGGTTGACGAGCAACTGTGACAGTTGGTCACGGTCGCCATGGACCCAGAGGCGGCTGGCCAGCTCCGTGGTGAGTGTGGTTCCTGGTCGCGTTGCGCCATGAAGCGTCAAGACCGAAGCGGACCATTGCCCGAGATCGAAACGTTGGAGGAGCGGTTGCGGCAAACGGGCAAAACGCGAAAAGGCATCGACAGTTCTTCGAAGGCGCGCGACTTCTTCCAGCATCGCCGGCGTGGCTTCGACCAGGAGTTGAAGCGCCTTGGGGTTGTTCGCGCGCACTGCAGCGGCGAGTGTTTCCAGCGACATTTGAATCGGCGTGAGGGGGTTCTTGATTTCGTGGGCGAGTGCTTTGGCAATGTCTTGCCACGCGGCAACACGCTCGGCGGCGATTCGCTCCTCCGTGGCCGCTCGAAGTCGTTGGGTCATCCCGTTGAACGCCGTGACCAGCTCACCCACTTCGCCCGGTCCGCCGTTCTGAATGTGTGCGTTCAAGTGACCCAGCGCGACGTCCTGCGAGGCAGACCGCAGGGCTTCGATGGGGCGCGTGATGCGTCGTGACACCCAGGCCCCAATGAGAAGTGAGAGTGAGAGCCCCAGCCCCGCCAGCAGGGCAAAGGCACCCAAGAGCCCCCGCCGGGCCAGTTGTGGGGTGCTGCCGTCGAACGTAAAACGCCACTCAAGGCGCTCGCCCGCTGGAAGCGTGCGATGGAGGCCCGGTTGATCAACGCCGCCGGCGGCTGAAATCGCCCGGCCGTCGTGCCAAAGCGTGACGTGTGCCGCGGTGAGGCGCGCCAATTGTTCAGGAAGTCCTCTGTCCAGGCGAAGACCGCCCACGAGCCGAAGCTGAAGCGTTCCGTAGGAATAGGTTTGTGCCGAGACGATGGCGGGGACCTGTTGGATGCCGCTGGCCGTCCCAACATCGAGCTGCGCGACCACGCACGTTCCTCGACCCACGTGGGTGACGCCAAGCAGCGTGGGGTCGGGGTCACCCATGCGTGCGGGCAAGTGGCCCGACGAAAGCGTCGTTCCCCGCTCGTCCATCAGGCTCAAGACGGTGAGCCCGCGGGCGTCCATCAGCTGGCGCGCCAGGTCTCGAAGGGAACCTTCCGGAGTGCCTCGTGCCAGGTCGCGTGCCCACTGCTCGACGACGACGCTTTGGGCGAGGTCCGCCATGGCACGCCGAATCAGCGGACACTGCCCGTCCCACTCGGCACGCGCTGCGGTGAACGCTGCTTCGACGCTTGCAGTTTGCTGCGCCGCCAAGGTGCGTGTCAGGGCGTTGAGCGCGAAGGGGACCACTGCTGCGAGCGGCAAAAGCGCCAGGGCAACGAAAGCCAACGTCAGTCGCGACCGAAGACGAAGGGACATGCGCTTTACGGAGCTTCGTTGGGCTGTGGTTGTGGCTCAAAAAAAAGTGATTCGAGAAGCGGCACGCCGTGTGCCTCCGACTGTAGTCCGGAGGCGGCAGGCGTGACATTCACCGCAGCACCCTGCACGAAAAGTGGGAACCAAGAAAGTGTGGGCAGGAGGGTGTGGCTTCTTGTATCCACGCGCGCCGCGCGTTCACTTGGGGCAAGTGCGCCGAGGGGCGGAAGCTCCAGCGGAAGAAGGTCGTGTCGACCCGCCGCTTCCAAGACGACGGCAAAAGCGTTGCTGGCGTCCTGTGGGAGCAACAGTGAAATTAGCGCAAGGCCTGCCTTGCGACCCGCCCATTGGCTCTCGAGTGCAGCACGGGTGAGCGGCACCAGGACCAGTCGATAGCCCAGCGGGTGAAGCGCAAGCTGCAAACGCTCAGCCACGCGCGCCTGGTCCTGAACGTCCACGTCGTAAAGCAGCTCCACCGTGCGTTGTGCGGCCAGAGGTTCGGGTGATGGCATGGGCGGTTGGAGGGGGGCGACCTGGAACGGTGCGGGCAGCAGGGTGGCAAAGGTTTGGGCGGGTTGTCGTGCGAAGCCCCGTGCAAGCGCCTCACGGTCCAAAGAAGCCACGGCCGCGCGAAAGTGGGGCCCGGTGCGGGCTGGGCGAAAAGCGAGGTAAGTGGCGAACCGCATCCGTGTGGCGTCGGGCGCCTCGGCGTTCGGCGCCTCGCCAAGGACAACCTCCAACTCGCCCAATGCCCGCTTGCGTTCGGCAGTGCGCGGGTCGATGCGTTCGAGCGTGAGTCCCTTGGGCAGCGCATTGCCAGGAAGCCGGGCAGGGTTGAAGACCCAACGCTTGCCAGATTTCTCATAAGCGCCAGGGAAAACGGCAAGGGCCGGGTGGCAAGCGGCTGTGGCGAAATCTGGCCAGGGGTAGGCCGTCGTCAAGAGAAGGGTGGCGTCTTTTGCCCGAACACGCTGAACGGGGGCGAGAAGCGCCCGGTAGGGCGAGTTTGACGTGCGCAGGCGCTCGTAGAGCGCCGCGGCGCGCCGCGCGATGTCGGCATCTCCCACTTCTATTTGCCACAAACGCGGTTCGAGGGAGACGGGTGGTTTGGCGCCCCAGTCGATGGGTGCGGCGTCGGGCATCAGACGACACGCCGGCCGGCGAAGAAGCAGCAGGACCGATGCGCTTGCAGGAACGTCGGATTGCCAAGGCACGGTGAGGCTCGGGGGACTTCCTTCGACAAGGCCCACCCGCAGAAGTTCCGCAGCAAAAATGGGATGCCCCCACGCCAGGCTCGTCAGAAGCACGAGCGCGACGCCCGGACGCACGCGCAGGCTTGGCGAACTCAAAGTGCGCCCCGCCGATGGTCCTCTTGAAGGAATTGATCCGGCGGAAGCTGACCGGGCGGCGGCGTTTCTGACGTCGGCGCGGTGCCCTCCAAGAACGGCTCCAGCCTTCCCGGAACAGACGCGCCCGCGAGCAAGCCGGTTGCGGGGTCGACCCGCGCGAGCGTGATGCCCAAGGGAACGTCAAAGTCCAGCGCGGGAAGCCCCTCGTGCGCGCCTTGCATGAACTCAAGCCAAATGGGCAGTGCCGCACGTCCACCTGTCTCGCCGGTGCCCAAGCTCTGGTGATTGTCGAAGCCCACCCACGCGGCCGCGACAACCTGTGCCGTATAGCCCGCGAACCAGGCGTCGCGGTATTCGGAGGCAGTCCCAGTTTTGCCTGCTGCTGGGCGGTTGAGGTTGCGAACGGCCATGGCCGTGCCTTCTTCCACCACGCTTCGCATCAGCGAAGTCGCCAAAAAAGCCACCGGCGGCGGAAGGGTTTCTTCGAAAGCGGCTTGGTGTTCCTCCAGCACGGCGCCGGATGCGTCGCGAACCCGGGTCAAGAGCACGGGCTCTGCAAACTGTCCCAGGGACCGCAATGTGGCATAGGCGTTGGTCAGTTCCAGCAGCGACACCTCGCCCGTTCCCAGAGCGAGCGTCAGATTGTCGGGCAGCGGCGAACGAATGCCGGCGCGCCTTGCGAAATCAATCGCGGTGGGTGGTGTCAGCGCTTCGATCAAGCGAACGGAAACAGTGTTCTTGGATTTGGTGAGGGCTTGGCGGAGCGTCATCGGGCCTTCGAAGCCGCTCTTTTCGTAGTTGTGCGGCTTCCAACTCTTGCCGGTGTAGGGGTCGAGAATCGCCTCTGGGGCGTCGTTCACGAGCGTGAGCGGCGTGTAACGTCCGCTGCCCAGCGCCGCCGCATACAAGAACGGCTTGAACGATGACCCCGGCTGACGCTTCGCCTGCGTGGCGCGGTTGAATGCCGAGCGCGCGAAGTCGTATCCGCCTGTCATGGCGACGACCTTTCGGGAGCTGGGGTCGATGGCGATGAAGGCGCCCTGAACTTCTGGAATTTGATCGAGCGCGACGTCAATGGGCCTGGGGGCTTCGGGAACCGCCAGGACGCGCAAGAGAACGATTTGTCCGGGGCGAAGCACGTCGGAGATTTTCTTTGGGGGTGGCGTCACTTTTCCAATCCCACGCGGACGGGCCCATTCCAGTGATGAAAACGTCAGCTGCCCCGTGCGCGAAATGAGGTCGACCGTGGCGCGCTGGGCCTTGTCGTTGACGGCGGTGACGTAGCCGCCCAGTCGTGCGCCAACGCGCAACGGCACCAGCGGCACGCTGCGCGCACGTTGCTCTTCGCGGCTCGCGGACGCTTCTGGGTCGGGCGCGGTTTCTGGGACGGCCGCTCCAGAGACTTCGCCAACCGCGGGCGCAGCATCGGCCAGAGGGGAGAGGTCCGCCACCAGAGGCGCATCCAAAGGTCGCCGGCCGGCCTCCGCCAAGCGGGTCGCAATCTTGGGTCGCAGGGCGGCAAGGGTCTCCGACTTCAACGCCCCCAACGCACCGCGATACCCCATGCGCCGGTCGATGGACTCCAGACCCGTTCGCACCGCCTCTTCCGCCAGGCGCTGCAACTTGGGGTCCATCGCAATCTCAATGCGCATGCCGCTGCCCAGGACGGCGTCGTCCCCGTAGCGGGCCACCAACGTTCGCCGGATTTCCTCAAGGTAATACGCCCCGACGGGCGTGGGCAGACGAGGAGAAAGCAAAATGGGCTTGTCCATCTCACGTGCAATCGTTTTGGCCTCGGCGAAACCGTGCCGTTCCAGTTGCGTCAGGACATAGCGTTGGCGCTTTTTCGCTCGCACCATGTTCGTTACAGGATTCAAGTACTCAGGGCCTTGCGGCAACCCCGCCAGGACGGCCGCCTCGCCCACGTTCAAGTCTTTGGCGCTTTTCCCGAAGTAGTAGAGCCCAGCCTCTTCGATGCCATAGCGGCCATGGCCGAAGTAGATTTGATTCAAATAGAGTTCGAGAATCTCATCCTTGTTGAGCGCTTTCTCGAGTCGAGGTGCCAAAATCAACTCGCGAAGTTTTCGCGAGACGCGGCGCTCGGGCGTCAGCAGAAGGTTTTTGCAAGTCTGCTGGGTGATGGTGGAAGCGCCCCGAATTTGTCCCGCCGAGCCCGCGCTCCGAAGCGTGGCCCGCAGAAGACTCCAGAAATCCAATCCCTGATGTTTGTAGAAATCTGCGTCTTCGGCAGCGAGAAAAGCGTTCTTGACGTGCGCCGGTAGCGTTTCAATCTCGACCGATGTCCGTCGCTCGCGAAAGAATTCCGCACAGACCGAACCGTCCGCGCAGGTCACCTTGGTGACTTGAGGCGGGCGATAGGTCCGCAGCGCTTCGACCGAGGGCAAGTCCCGAGAGAAATACGCATAGCCGGCGGCTCCGAGCAGCACGAGACCGGCGGCACCCGCGAGCAAGGTGAGGCCGATTCGCTTGAGCCACAACGACAACGCCCCTCTAGAGGGGCGCGTCGAAGCCGATGAAGTTCGCCGTGTCATTCCCGGACGTTTCTCTACTCTGTCGTGACCGATTCTGGCAGAGGTTCTTGTGAGGTATCGGCGCTCGCCACTTTGCTGACTCTTGCCGAGTTCACCAGCGCTTTCACGTACTTGGGTGAAAGAGCGGTCGCCTGGTCGTAGGCAGCGCGCGCATCGGCGGTTCTGCCGACCCGTTCGAAGGCCACGCCGAGGTTGTTGTGCACGTAAGCCACGTGGGGCAGCAGCGTGGCGGCGCGCTGAAGCACCTCGACCGCTTTTTCATTCTGGTTGCTTCGGAGGTGGGCGAGTCCCAGGTTGTTCAGCGCGTACCCGTGGTCGGGTGAGAACGCCAAGACGCGTTCAAACGCGGCGATGGCCAAGGCGAGCTCGCCCCGACCCAGGTGTGCCCGGCCGCGGACTTGAAACACTTCGGGGTCCTCGGCGTCTCGTGCTTCGGCGAGCGCGGCCACGACAAGGGCTTCGTCAAAAGACCCCAGGCGAAGCAGCACACGGGCTTGTTGAATCAGGGGTGCGGGGTCACCGACGTGAATTGTTCCCAAGCGCTCAAAGGCCATCGCAGCGAGTCTGTGCTCGCGGAGTTCGGGCCCCAGCTTGCCAATCAGACGCAGCGCATCTTCGTCATCGGGCGTCTTCCAGAGCGCCCGTCGCGCTTCGACAAACGCACCCGCCCAGTCGCCATCGCTTTTGAGTTGGAGCGCTCGCGCCACCGCGTCACCTTGGGCTGCACCGTCGGGCTCAAGGGCGAGGGCGTCTTGGGGCGAAACGGTTGGAGTGGGCGGGACGGCTTGCACCATGGGCGTTCTGAAAGGCGCCGACTCAGGCGTCTGGGTGTTGGGTGCTTGGGAAACGGGCGTCGAGGGTGATGGGGAAGCGCAGCCGCCAAGAAGCAAGGCGATTGCCGCGGTGAAAGAAACGAGAACGGAGCGAAGCATGATGGTTCCTCAGCAAAGCGGCAGAAGTGCCGTTGAGCGATGACGATGCCAGCGGCGTGCCAGGCGAGTTTTCCTCGTGAAATCAGAGCAGGGTGTGTCCTGTCGGCCACAATCGTGCTGGTTCACCGGCCGCACCGTG
Organism: Myxococcaceae bacterium; assembly: GCA_046155985.1. Taxonomy (GTDB): domain Bacteria; phylum Myxococcota; class Myxococcia; order Myxococcales; family Myxococcaceae; genus JBJXGM01. Next base: position 12,750 of record JBJXGM010000027.1, read on the forward strand.
TGTCAGGGTAAGGGCACTGGTCGAAATAGCCTATGCATCCTAAGCGCCGATCCATCCCGCCTGGCTTTGTGGCTCGTCGGTCACATGCCGACGGGCATGCTCCCTCCTCCCGTCGCGCCATGCGGGTGCCTCGGCACTCATCCCTGCTCTCGCTATTTCGACCAGGGCCCTAAGCGCGGCGATGCGGCTGGCCACTTGGAACGTCAACAGCATTCGGGCGCGCAAAGAGCGGCTCCTGTCCTGGCTGGCGAAAACCCAGCCCGACGTCGTGTGTCTTCAAGAGATCAAGTGCTCCGACACCGAATTTCCTCAGGCCGAAATCGAAGCCGCCGGCTACCAAGCTGTCTGGCACGGTCAGCGCACGTACAATGGTGTCGCCATTCTCGCGAAAGCGAACCTCACCGACGTTCGACGTGGCCTCGGCGACGGGGGGGATGATTCGCAATCCCGTGTGATTTCAGCCCATGTGCTGGGGCTGCGTGTGTTCAGCATTTATGCGCCCAACGGACAAGAAGTGGGTTCCACTGCCTACCAGTTCAAGCTGGAGTGGTACGCGCGCCTTCGTACACATCTGGAAAAAAGCGATGCGGTGACAGGACCCCTTGTCGTGGCCGGTGACTTCAACGTTGCGCCTGACGCCCGCGACGTTTGGGATGCCCAAGCCCTGGAGGGGCAGACGCTGTTCACACTCCCCGAGCGAGAGGCACTTGCCGAATTGTTGAAGTTGGGCCTTGTCGATGGGTTGCGCCTTCATCATGAACAGGCGGGTTTGTTCACCTGGTGGGACTACCGGATGTTGGGTTTTCCGAAAAATCACGGCATGCGCATCGACCACGTTCTCTTGAGCGAGTCAGCGCGTTCGCGTTGTACGCAAGCGGGCGTGGAACGCGACGAGCGCAAGGGGAAGCAGCCCTCTGACCATGCCCCTGTGTGGGTTGAGCTGCACTGAGCGCCATGGCCCATCGTTTTGAACTCCTGATGACGGATGCCACGGGTGCTCGATTGGGCCTGTTGCACACGCGGCACGGAACCGTGCCGACGCCGGTGTTTATGCCGGTGGCCACCCATGCGGCGTTTCGACATGTCAGCACGGACGAAGCCGAGGCGAGCGGTTCGCGCGTGTTGCTCGCCAACACGTACCACCTGATGCTGAAGCCAGGCCGGGAGGTGTTTGAACGCATGGGGGGAATACACGCGTTCATGAAATGGGACGGGCCCGTGTTGACGGACTCGGGTGGCTACCAGATTTTTTCACTGCCCGAAGATCGCGTCATCACAGAGAAGGGCGCGCACTTTCGAAGTTTCTATGACAACAGTCGACAGCTCCTGAGTCCGGAAAGCAGCATTGCGATGCAGAAGGCCATCGACTCGGACATCATGATGGTTCTGGACGTCTGCATTCCTTCGACATCAAGCGCTGCAGAGACACAGGATGCGATGGAACGGACCCACCGTTGGGCGCTGCGAAGTCTGGCCACGCATCAGGCCAACACACAGGACCAAGCGCTTTTCGGCATTGTCCAGGGGGGCGTGCACGCCGGCTTACGCAGCGAAAGCGCCGCGTTCCTCACGGCGCATCCATTCGATGGCTTCGCGATTGGCGGGCTGGCCGTCGGAGAGTCCAAAGGCGAGCGCGAGGAAATGACCGCGCTGGCCACCGCGTTGCTGCCTCAAGACAAGCCGCGCTACCTGATGGGCGTAGGCACGCCCATCGACCTCATCGAAGCGGTGCAGCGCGGGGTCGACATGTTTGATTGCATCATTCCGACGAAGATGGCGCAGCAGGGGTATGCCTACACCTTCGAAGGCTTGATTCGCGTCACCCGCGCGGCGTTCCGCGTGTCGCAGGAGCCGCTCGATCGGGCGTGCGACTGCGGCGTGTGCAAGAAATACTCCCGCGGCTATCTCCACCATCTCATGACAGGCAAGCATCAACTGGGCGCTCGATTTCTGTCGATTCACAACTTGCGTCACTATCAGCTGTTGACCCAGGCCATGCGCAGCGCGATTGAGGCGGGGGGGTTTCGTGCGTGGGCAGAGGAGATGCGCGAGCGCCTGAGGCCGCCCCGACAAGCTCGAAAGGCGCTGGGATGAGTCGCGAGGCCTTTGAGCTCATCACGCTTCGACACGGCGCGCGCGCGGTACGCCATCGTCCCAGCGGCGAAGTGATGCACCCGTCGGTCGGGCCTTGGCAAGAGGCCAACCTGCTCTACGTGGACCAGGGCAGGCTTCTGGAGCGGCTGGCCCAGGCGAGCCGGGAGCCTGTGCGGATTTGGGACGTGGGATTGGGTGCGGCGACGAATGCCTTGGCGGCATTGACCGCGGCAGCATCAGAATCGACGCGCCGGCGCCCGTTGCATGTGGTGAGTTTCGAGCGCGACCTTACGCCGCTTCGCCTCGCGCGCGACGATCCGGAGAATGGATTTCCCTATCTGGCGCCTTGGCATGAGGCAGTCGATGCCATTCTCAAGAAAGGCCGCTGGAGCGGAGGCGACTTGGCCTGGGACCTGCGCTTGGGCGAATTGCCGGGGACGCTCGACCGCGACGCCGGGCCCGCGGAACTCGTCTTTTTTGACCCTTTCTCGCCGGAGACGAATCCGAAATTGTGGACCCCCGGCACTTTGGGGCGTCTGCGCGAAGCAGCCGTTCATCCGGAACGAGGCACGGTGCTGCTGACGTATAGCGCGGCAACCCCGACGCGCGTCTCACTCTTGATGGCGGGCTACTACGTGGGAACGGGGGTCGCGGTGGGGACAAAGAAGGAGACGACGGTCGCGGCCACCCGCCCTGAGCTGCTCGATGACCCGCTCCGTGAACGGTGGTTGGCCCGATGGAAGCGTTCCACAGCGCGCGCGCCTCACGGCTCAGACGTTGTCCCCGAACTCACTTCGCATCCTCAGTTTTCGGGTTAGGGGGCGAATCGGACGAAGCATCACCCGCCGGTGGAACCTCGCCGGGTTCGCAGTTCGGTTCCAAGTCGTAACCCGCATACCAGTAGCCATGCCAACGCAGGCGGCTCTTGAGAGGTGTGCCCTCCCAGACGGTGACGTGCACCCCCTCAGCACTGGTGCACTCCCGAAACTGGCTGGCCGTCACGCTGCCTTCGGTGTGCAGAAGCGCAACGCCGAGACGCCCCGCCTCGAGTCGCTGGGTCGGCCAGGCCAGCGGAAAGCGAACCGCGGTGCCCGTCTGAATGCCCCCCGCATCGGCAACCTGAGCTTTGAGCACCCGTCCGCTGCTCACTTCGACCACGGTGAAGGGATTCTTCGGAGGCGGAGCCGAAGTGATGGGAAGTTCGAGGACAAACACGTCGTTCGTAAGTCCGGACACGAGCGCGAACTCGGGCAATACCGCGCGCGGTGTTGAGGGCGTGGCGATAACCTGTGGGCTCGAAGCCGTCGCGCAAGCGAACGACAGCAGCGCGCCAGCAGGAATCATGAAGAAACGATGCCGCATCCGTACCCCCAGTCACCCCCCGCGGCGAATGCCGAGGGCTTTCATTTTCTTATAGAAGTGCCCGCGTTCCAGATTGAGCAAGCGCGCAGCCTCGGTCGCATTGTCGTGGGTGCTGGCAAGGGTGCGCAAGATGATGTCGCGCTCCGCGGCTTCCACCTGTTCGCGAAAAGTGAGTGTCGTCGGCGGGGCCAAGGCTGGGCCGACGGTGTACGTTGCCTCTGGCGCCTTCGTTCCGGTGGGGACCTCCGCGGTTGTTCCCGCGGGCAGAAGCGCTGCGGCATCCGCATCGGTAATCCGGGGGCCTTCGCTGAGAATGGCGAGACGCTCCACCCAATTGCGCAGCTCGCGAACATTGCCTGGGTAGCTGTGAGAGGCGAGCCGTGCCAAAGCCTCTGGCGTGAACGACAACGGTCGTCGCCCGTTTCGTTCGCAGGCTTCCTTGAGGAAAGTGTTCGTCAGCTCCGGCAGGTCATCGAGGCGCTCCCGGAGTGCAGGACTGTGAATCTGAACGACGTTGAGGCGGTAAAAGAGGTCTTCCCGAAAGCGCCCCGCGGCGATTTCCGACTCCAGGCGACGGTGCGTCGCCGCAACCGTGCGCACGTCCACGCGAATCGTTTCAGAGCCACCGACGCGCTCCAGTTCGCCTTCCTGAAGCACGCGGAGCAACTTGGCCTGCATCGAAGGTGGCATGTCGCCAATCTCGTCCAGAAAAAGTGTTCCCTCATGGGCCAACTCGAACTTGCCGCGTCTGACCGAAGTTGCCCCTGTGAACGCGCCGCGCTCATGGCCAAACAACTCACTTTCGATGAGCTCGTGGGGGATGGCCGCGCAGTTGAGCTTGATGAAAGGCTTTCTGTGCCGCTTGGAATTTTCGTGAATGGCGCGAGCAATGAGTTCTTTCCCCGTACCGTTTTCTCCGGTGATGAGCACGCGGCCTTCCGAAGGCGCCGCCTTGGCGATCAACGCGTACACGCGCTGCATCGCGGTGCTCTTGCCCACCATGGCGGAGCGCGCGCCGCTCTTCTTCAGTTCCTCGAGTTCGCGCAGCGCCGCTTGGTGGGACAAGACATTGCGCAAGGCCACCAAAAGGCGATCACGGGAAATGGGTTTTTCCAGAAAGTCGCGCGCACCCAGCTGGGTGGCCCGCACGGCAGTTTCGATGGTTCCGTGCCCCGACATCAATATGATGGGCACTTCATTGTGCTCTCGAGACAGCCGCTCAAGCACGGCCAAACCGTCGAGGTCGGGCATCTTCACGTCCATCAACACGGCGTCGATGGGCTTTCTAACGAGAAGGTCGAGCGCTGCCTGTCCGCTCTGTGCAGTCTCACAAACGTAGCCCTCCAGCGAAAGCGACTGCGCAAGTGAAGAGAGGATGTTCTTCTCGTCGTCCACCAGAAGGATGGTTGTGGCCACACTGCTCCCTTCAACAGCCGCGGGGTGCGGCTGAATGGCCGCATCCTTGAGCCAAAAATGCCGCGTTTCAACCACACCGCGGGGACGAACGCCCTGGCTTGCACATGGCGGACCAAACTCAGGCGGCATCAGGGAAGCGCCGTGAAAACTTGTAGGTGGGTTGTATGTGGAGGTGCGCACACCTACAGTGACGCGCGCCAGTTAGGGAGTGGTTGAGAAAGAGGATCCCTTTGCCTCACTTATCTGCATCCACGTTTTCTTGTTTTGGCCTTTGCGTCGGTTTGCTTCTTGGCGTGCCGGTGCTCGCCCAGGATTCGGGAGCAGACGACACATCTCGCAGGTACGCTGCAGCGGAGGAGCCGCCGAGCGCCAGCGAGTCTGCCGAGGCTAAAGGTGTTTCCCTCGAAGAACTGCTTGCGCTGGAATGGCGCAGCGGCGAAGTCGTCACGGCATCCGGTGGTACCGCCGAGTCCAAGGCGCTCTCGTCTGCGAACGTGTTCGTGCTCAGCCGGGCGGAAATTGACCAACGCGGTTGGCGCACGCTTGAAGAAGTGTTGTCGAACGTGCCCGGCTTGTACGTCAGCAACGACGGTGTTCAATCCGCAGTCAGCGTGCGCGGCATCAGCGGTGGCCTCCAAGGCGGTTCACGTCTTCTCAAGGTCATGATCAACGGGGTGAACGTGACGTTCCGCCCCACGCAGGCTGCATTTCTGGGGCCAGAATTCATTCCGCTGGAAATCGTCGATCGTGTCGAAATTGCGAAGGGCCCATTGAGCGCCCTTTACGGCGCCAACGCTTTCCTCGCGACAGTCAACGTCATTACCCGAAAGCCCGCCAAGGGCCCCGCTGGTGCAATGGCGGGCCGTCTCTATGAGACACGCCGGAACTTGGGCTGGGGTGGAACCGTCGCGGCCGAACTTGGCACTGAGAACGTGGAAGCCCAAATCGCTGTTCGCGCAGAGCGGCAAGATCGATCAGGTTTGTCGGTCCCGCGAACCTTTCCCAATCAATCCGCAGCGGACCCCCTCTTTTCGGAAAGAAGCCGAGGGGACCTCGCCAACCCCATGAGTGTCTATGGGCGCGTGGCCGTTCAGACGCCCGGGTTTGGTCGGTTGGCGGTGCAAGGCGGCTTGCAGCAAATCGACTCCATGGGTGAGTTCCAGGTGAACTCGCTTCAGACACACACCACGCGTCACGCGCTGCGCAACGTTTGGTTGTCGGCCCGTTACGAAAAATCTGTGACTGACGCAGTATCTCTTTGGGCTTCGCTGGGCTGGTTCGAAGGCGCGCCGAATCGCGAAGACGAGCTTTACGTTCGTGGCGCGGCCGTCAGTTCCTTCTTCACGCGCAACTTTCGCTATCGGGCATTGGACGCATCGCTTGGCGTCGAAACCCAGTTCCTGGACAAACGCTGGAAGCTCGACATCGGTGCAGACTTCAGCGGTGAGGACCAAACTGTTCTGTTCTACTCGCAGCACTACACCGAGCCCCAAGGGCCCATCGCGGCCGGCCAGGTGGTCGACCTCATCAGTGCGCAAGACCGCCGCAAAGCAACGTTGCTGAGCGTCGGCGTTTTCGCTCAGCTTGCCGCAAGCCCCTTTGCCAATCTGCCGGGGCTTCGGTTCTCGGCTGCCGGGCGTCTGGACCGACTCAATTTCTTCGGCCTCCGTCCCAGCTGGCGCGCGGGTCTGGCTTACGCCATCAGCGAAGATGTCTCGACCCGTCTGATTCTGGGCAGCGCGTATCAGACGCCTTCTCCAGTGATGATGTTCGGTTTGCCGGGTTTTGGGGCTTCCAACAACATCATCGGCGGCTTGACGCTCCCGGGGCAGCCGGCGCTGACACCCCAGAACGTGCAAAGCATCGAAGCTGTCTTCAGCGCCCAGGCGTTCAAGATTCTGGCGATTGAATTGGGCGCCTACGTTCAGCAATTGGACCAAACGGTTCAGTTCCTCCAACTCGGCAGCAACTTTGTGGCCCGCAATCAGGACACCACGCGTTACGCCGGCGGCGAGTGGAGCTTTCGTTTGTCGACGCGCCGCTTCGCGCCGTACTTTATGGGCGCCGTCCAAAGTCCCATCGCCTCCGAGGCTTCGGTGGCGCCCTTGGCTTTCGGCATCTTGGGTGCGGACGTGCCGATTCCCGAGGCGCGGCTCAATATCAACCTCCAAGCCCGTGCGGCGACCGAGCGTGGCGCCACACAAAGCAATACTGTCTTCAATGACTTGCGCGGTTACACCCTGGCACCCTACGTCAAGCTCGACGTGTCGGTCTCTACGGTGGACCTCAAGTTCATTCCCGGGGCAGGGGAAACCAAGTTTACCCTCAGGGCGCGCAACCTCTTGGACCGGCAGGTTGCAGAACCTGGGTTTGCGGGTTTTGATACCCCTGATTTCGGCAGGACCGTGACGTTAGAGATCCGCCAGTCCATCTAACGAAGGGTCGGCCGAGTAAGGGCCGGACGAGGAGAAGCAATGATGAAAGCGCCCGTGCTGTGCACTGCCGTGGCGATGCTCGCCATGGCAGGGTGTGGGGGCAACAATCGGAGCTACAAAACCCTGCCCCTGGGGGTGGCGATCGACCTCACCGCGGGTGCGCAAGACCCCAGTTTCATTCAAGCCATTCAGCTTGCCGAGAAGCAGGTGAACCAGGCCATCGACAACGGCGACGACAGCTGGGATGTCAAGTTCAGATGGTACTACGGTGACTCCAAAAACACGCCCGCGCTGAGCGTTGAAAAGGCGACTGACTTGGTGAGAACCTTCGGCGCGCGAGGGCTCATCACCGACAGCAGCGGCAGCGCTACCGCGGTGGTCGCTTTGGAATACGACGCCGACGAAACGAACGACCTCTTGGTCCCCAGTATTTGCGGCAGCTGCACGGGTGCGGCGATTAACAACCCCGCAGCGACCAATGCCAATGCCGTGACAGAGTTGGCGTTGCGCAATGGCGAACGCTGGCAGTTTCGGACGATTATGCAGGCCACTGCGCAGTCCCGCATTACGGCGCAGACCGCCGTGGCTCGCGGAGACGTGAACGGTGACGGAAACATCAAGTTTGCCATCTACACTGGCAGCGACCCGGGCTTCAGCGTCGCCACGGGGAACGAAATTCGATGTTTCATTCAAGGCGCGCCAAATTTCGGCGGTACGGGACCTGCGGCCTGTAACAACGCCCCCAATAATCCCTACGGCGCAGGCTTTGCTTCGAGCGCACGCATCGAAATGTTGACGCACGTGTTTAATGCGAACCCGGACACTCAGCCTTGGTCCACGCACATCAACCAGCTCACCAACAACATCAACGAAAGCAACAGCAACGTGGTCGATGGCGTACCCGACGCCATCATCATGATTACCTTCGCGAGCCAATACGCAGGATTCGTGAACACCTACGTGACCCTGGGTGGCACGGTTCCGTTGCTCTTGTTCCACGCGTTCCGTTTCCCGCAGTTGCTTCAAGCGCTGGGTTCCAAAGCCGAGGGCCAAGAAGGTATCTCGCAGGTTCGACTCTCCAGCACAGCGTCCGGGACAGCTTTTGACCGGGCGTTCTTGGATGAGTATGGCTTCGAAGCGCCGTTCCGCGCGTCGACGTACTACGACGCCGCTGTCGTCACGATGCTCGGCGCCCTCAAGGCGACCAACGACCTGGGATTCGAGGCTGCGACCGGTGCGGCCATTCGTGACCGCATGCCAAGCATCGCTCAGCCAGGTGGCGACATCATCGAAGCCAGCGTTGAGGGCTACGGCCATGCGCTCGAACACATTCTCATGGGCGACCCCATTGACTACGATGGCGCGTCGGGCCCCGTGGACATCGACGCGAACCAGAACGTGCTCAATCGCCTCGCGCAGTACCAGGTGAGAAACCGAAACTTCGTGGAGGTTGCGCAGTTCGACTGTCTGGCGAACCCGATAACCTGTCCGCAGCTGTAGGTGCGGACGCCGGCGGGTGCCGTGGCGTGTTCCGGCGCGTAGCGCGCGGCCAGGCACGAACTGTCGCGCAAAATGGTCACTGGAGTGACCAAAATGCGCGGAACATCTTGAAACAGTGGCGATTTGCCTCCGGCCTGGCGCCCGTGCTACTTCGAAAGGGTCTATGTCACCCGTCTCGGTCTCACAGCACGCGCATCATCACGGCCCGCATGGGCCCGTGCGCGCTGGCTGACCTTCGTCGGACTGGTTCAACGCGCAAGGGCCCGTGCTCCGAAAGGACCGGGCCCTTTTTTTTCCCTTACCGAAAGATTCGAACGACGCCATGCTGAAAATTGCTCTCCCCAACAAAGGTCGCCTCGCTGAGGAAGTCCGAGAACTGTTTGCTGATGCGGGGCTCGAAGTGCGCGCACGCAGCGACCGCGCATTGACCGCTTCTTTGGGCGGTGAATTCGAGGGACTGTTTGTTCGCGCGCAAGACATTCCTGAGTTCGTGGCCGACGGGGCGGCGGACGCTGGTGTGACGGGGATGGATTTGGTGCTCGAGTCTGGGCGGCCTTTGGCGACGCTTTTGGATTTGGAGTTTGGGGTGTGCCGCTTGGTGCTGGCCGCGCGAGACGAAAGCGGCATTCGCAAGCCGGAAGATGTGCCTGCGGGCGCCCGAGTCGCGACATGTTTTCCAAAGCTGACGGCTGATTACTTCGCGAAGAGAGGGCAACAGGTCACTGTCGTTCCGGTCTCGGGAGCGGCAGAGATTGCGCCCCATCTGGGCATTGCCGATGTTGTCGTCGACCTCACATCGACGGGCTCAACGCTCAAAGTGAACGGCCTTCGCGAGGTCGCCACTGTGGTCGAGTCTTCGGCGCGACTGGTCACTGCATCGGGCCGGGCGCAGGGCAAGGATGCGGCGGCGCTCGGCGAGTTGGTCGCGGCGCTGGCATCGGTGCTGCGTGCTCGCGGCAAGCGCTACGTGATGACGAACGTCCCCCGCGATGCATTGCCCCGCGTGCGTGAAGTGCTGCCAGGCCTCAACGGGCCCACGGTGATTGACGTGCTGAACGGCGGAAAAATGGTGGCGGTGCACGCCGTGGTGGAAAGCGTCGGCATCTATCGCACCATCGCCAACCTGAAAGCCCTTGGCTGCGAGGGTATTTTGGTCACGCGCATTGAAAGGTTGATGCCGTGACCGACGCCGCGTTGCGCTTCCGAGGCGAACTCGCCGCGCTGCCCGACGGCGCGCGCCGCGCGCTTCTCGAACGCTCGGGCGAAGGTGCCGATGCAGCGGTGCGTGCGCGTTGCACAGAGATTGTGGCCCGTGTCCGCCGTGACGGCGATGCAGCACTGGTGGAGTTTGCTCAAACCTACGATCAGGTGGCGCTCACCTCGCTGGAAATTCCGCTCGCGGAAGCGCAAGCGGCGCTGGCGGCACTTGACCCGAAAGTTCGCCAGGCGCTGGAACGCGCGGCGCGGAACGTGGCGACGGCCCATGCGGCCTTTGCGCCACGCGCGGTGGAAGTCGAGACCGAGCCAGGCGTCTTTGTGGGGCGCCGTCCCGACCCCCTCGCACGGGTTGGTGTCTATGCACCTGGCGGTCGCGCGGCGTATCCAAGCAGCGTGCTGATGGGCGCTGTTCCGGCCAAGGTCGCGGGTGTGGGCGAAGTGGTTTTGTGTTCGCCGCCTGGGCCAAACGGCAAGCCTTCGCCCGTCGTCTTGGCGGCGGCTGCGCTTGCTCAGGTGGACCGCATCTTTGCTGTGGGAGGAGCGGGTGCGATTGCCGCCATGGCCTATGGGACGCGCAGCATTCCGCGCGTGGAGCGCATCGTCGGGCCAGGCAACGCATACGTGGCCGAAGCCAAGCGTCAGGTCGTGGGGGACGTTGCCATCGATTCACCGGCGGGTCCCAGCGAGCTTCTCGCGTTGGTCGACGCCAGCGCTGACCTCGATGCGGTGGCGCGCGAAATGCTGGCGCAGGCTGAGCACGATCCGGAGGCCGCTGTTGTGGCCATCGGCCTGCCGGGTGTTTCGCTCGCACAGCTTGAGGCGCGGCTTTGGGCAGCCCTCGCGGGTCAGCCCCGGCGTGAGGTGATTGAGAGTGCGTTGGGGCGTCGCGGCGCCGTGTTGTCGGCTGCCAGCGTGGACGAAGCTGTGGCGTTCGCAAACGCCTTCGCCGCCGAGCATCTCATGGTGGCCACGAAAGCGCCCGAAGCGCTTCTGCCGAGGCTGCGAAACGCAGGGACGGTCTTTCTGGGGGTACACAGCTCGGTGGCCTATGGCGACTACCTCACCGGCTCCAATCATGTGCTTCCGACCGGAGGGCGGGCGTCGGCATTTTCGGGGCTCTCGACGTCAGACTTTTTGCGTTGGACTTCTTACCAGCGGGTCAGTCCTGAGGCTGCCGCACGCCTGGCCGACGACGTCGGTGTGTTGGCAGAGGCCGAGGGGTTGTTTGCACATGCTGCGGCGGGACGTGCATGGCGAAACGCAAAGTCGAAAGCGCCAGAGGTGAGTCTCCCCGCGACCCGGAGGGCTTACGCCGACGTGGCCCGATACCAACCGCCCGTGCCGCCATCTGGCGCCATTGACGTCAGCGACAACACGAATCTCTTCGGTGCCCCCCCGAGCGCCAAGGAAGCTCTCGCGCGCCTGGCAGGTGAGACAGGCGAAACGTTGACGCGCTATCCGCCGTTGTATGGCGCCAGACTCAAAGAAGCCCTGGCGCGGCGTTGGAACGTGCGTGTGTCAGAAGTGGCCGTGGGTTGTGGGTCGGATGACCTCATTGATTGTGCCCTGCGTGCGCTTGTTGAACCCGGCGAGCGGGTCGCGCACCCCGTGCCCACGTTTGGCATGGTGCCCGCGTTCTCGACGCTGAACGGGCTTGTGCCGGTCGGTGTCCCATTGCGCACGAGCGATTGGGACATCGACGTCGAAGCGCTCGTGCAGACGGGCGCGCGCCTCATTTACGTGTGCTCGCCGAACAACCCCACCGGCACCCTGGTGAAGCGCTCTTCGCTGGAGCGGCTGCTGTCGCGCTTTTCGGGCGTCGTGGTGATGGATGAAGCCTATGCCGAATTCGCTGACCAATCTTTCATCGACTGGGCCGTCCAACGGCCAAATCTTCTGGTGACACGAACGTTTTCCAAAGCCTTCGGTCTGGCGGGCCTGCGGGTGGGGTATGCGCTCGGGCCTGCGCGCTTGATTCAAGAAGTCGAAAAAGCGAGTGGCCCCTACAAAGTCAGCGCTGCAGCGGAGTCGTGTGCTCTGGCAGCGCTTTCCGCCGACGCCGAATGGATGGCGGCGCGCGCGAAGGAAGCCGTTGAGGTTCGCGACCGGCTGGCGCAAGCACTGTCAGCGCAGGGGCTTTCGCCACTGCCCAGCGCGGCGAATTTCTTGTGCGTGCCTGTTCCGGATGCGGTCGCCGTCGCGCAGCGGATGCAAGCCGACAAAGTGTGGGTGCGTGCGTTTGCGGCTTTGCCGGGCATCGGTGCAGCGCTTCGGATTGGGGTCGGGCCCTGGCCGCAAATGCGGGCCGTGCTGGACGCACTCCAGAGGGCGCGCGAATGAAAGCGGCGCTGTTCGACTATGGCGCAGGAAACCTGCACTCGCTGGGCAAGGCCTTGGCGCAAGCAGGCGCCGAGGTGCGTGTCGAACCCGACATCCTTCGTGCGTTGGACACCGACCTGTTCGTCTTGCCCGGCGTGGGCGCGTTCGGCCCCGCAGCCCAGCGTCTTGCCGGTGGACTCGCCCAAGTGCGCCAGGCCCTTGGGCGGGGACTGCCCTGTTTGGGCGTGTGCTTGGGCATGCAACTCTTGTTCGAGTCGAGCGAAGAAGGCGCAGGTGAGGGTGTTGGACACTTTCGCGGGCGCGTCACCGCACTTCGCGCCAAGCAAGTTCCGCACATCGGCTGGAACGATGTCGCGTCGGAAGCCGCCGTCTTTGAAAAGTCCCGGTTTCGATGGGCGTACTACGCCAATGGATTTGCCTGTCGTGCCGAAGACCCGGGCGACGTCGTGGCGTGGAGCACCCACGAGAACGACCGATTCCCGGCCGCGGTGCGCAAAGGCAACGTTTTTGGGGTGCAGTTTCATCCGGAGAAAAGCTCGGCGGCCGGGCTTCGTGTTCTCCAAGCATTGTTGGAGGAGGTGCGGCGATGAAAGCGCTTCCGGCGATCGATTTGCGCGAAGGCGCATGCGTGCAGTTGGTCGGTGGCAGCTACGACCAAGAGCGTGTGCGCCTGCCCGACCCGCTGGCCGTGGCGGAGCGATTCGCCGCGTTGGGGTTTTCGCAGTTGCACGTGGTGGACCTCGATGCGGCCACGGGCCGCGGCAGCAACAGTGAAGTCGTGCGTTCCCTGTTGGGGCTTCGCCAGATGAACGTTCAAGTGGGGGGCGGGCTTCGCAGCACAGATGACGTGAAACGCGTTTTGGATTGGGGTGCTGCACGGACGGTTGTCGGCACGCGTGCCATCGAAGAGCCGACGTGGCTCGAGGGCGTCGCGGCAGCGTTTCCGAATCGACTGGTGGTCGCCGCCGACGTGCGCGGCGAACAGGTGGTGACGCGAGGCTGGGAGAAAACACTGGCCTTGTCGCTGGGGGCGCTGCTCCAAATGCTCGCGCCCCTGCCGCTTGCGGGCGTTTTGGTGACAGCGGTGCATCAGGAGGGTCAACTGACCGGGCCAGACGTCGCCCTGATGACCCGTGCGGTCACCCAGGCGCGCTTGCCGCTTTATGCATCGGGCGGTGTTCGTTCGGTAGATGACCTGCGTGCCCTCGAGGCATGCGGCGTTGCAGGGGCGGTCATCGGAATGGCTTTGTACACAGGGACGATGAACGCGGCAGAAGCCGCACGGGAGTTCGGATGACACGGCTGGTTCGAGAGACAAAAGAAACGCGAGTGGAAGTCGACCTGTCACGAACCGGAGGAGAGGTTGTCGTGTCGACGGGCAAACCGTTCTTCGACCACATGCTTCAAACTTTGGCCCGCTATGCGGGGTTTGGCCTCAAGCTTTCTGCGAAGGGCGATTTGGTCCACCACTTGATGGAGGACGTTGCGCTGGCATTGGGTGAAGCCCTGCGCCGTGAAATCCCCGAGACGGCTGCACGCTATGGTGAACGAACGCTGCCGATGGATGAAGTCTTGGTCCAAGTCGCCGTCGACGTGGGCGGGCGATTTTACTACCGGGGCAAGCTGCCCAGTCGCCTCTATGAGCACGTTATGCGCAGTCTGGCGGATGCCGCGCGCATCACGCTGCATGTGCGTGTTGTTCGCTCGGGCAACCGCCACCACACGATTGAAGGCGCCTTCAAAGCGTTGGGGCTCGCGCTGCGCCAGGCGATGGCGGATTCCGGGGCGGTGTTCAGCACCAAGGGCAGTGTCTCGCTTGAGGTGAAGTGATGCTCGCCCGGCGCCTTATCGTCTGCCTGGATGTTCGCGACGGACGCGTCGTGAAGGGCGTGTCCTTTGAGGGCCTGCGTGACGTGGGCGATCCGGTGGCCCTCGCGCAGCGCTACGAAGCCGAAGGGGCAGATGAAATCTGCTTCCTGGACATTTCTGCAAGCTTGGACGGCCGAGGCACGTTGCTCGACACCGTGCGGCGCACCGCTGAGCGATTGTTTGTGCCGCTGACCGTGGGGGGTGGGGTGCGGACCGCCAATGACATGGCCGAAGTGCTTCGCGCCGGTGCGGACAAGGTGTCGGTCAACTCTTCCGCTGTTCAGCGTCCTGAACTCGTGACCGAATGCGCAGAGCGCTTTGGCAGTCAATGCGTCGTGGCGAGCATCGACGCCCGCCAGGAAGGCAATCGGTGGCGCGTGGTGACGCATGGGGGCAAGCGGCCTACAGAACGCGATGCACTGGAATGGGCCGAGGAATGTGCACGTCGCGGCGCTGGAGAAATTCTTCTGACGAGCATTGCGCAGGATGGTGCCCGCAGCGGGTATGACTTGGCGTTGACGCGCGCTGTCGCGAGTCGCGTTCGAATTCCCGTTATCGCCTCAGGGGGGGCGGGCAACGCAGACCATGTCGTTGCGGCATTCGCCGAAGCGGGCGCGAGCGCTGCGTTGGTCGCCGGCATTCTTCATGACGGTGTCACCAGCGTCGCGGCGCTCAAAGACGCCATGGCCCAAGCCGGTGTCCGGACGCGGGAGGCCGCATGAACGACACCCTTCTTCAAGCGGCCACGGAAGTCGCTCGCGTCGCAGGCGACACGGCCAAGTCTTATTTTCAAAGGAACGTCGCCGTTGACACCAAAGCCGATGGAAGCCCTGTCACTGCGGCGGACCGTGCATCCGAACAGCGTGCGCGCGAATGGCTCAACCAGCGTTTCCCCGCGGATGGGGTCTTGGGTGAAGAGTTGGGAGAGCTTCGCCCCGAGGCCAAACGGCGCTGGATACTGGACCCTATCGACGGGACGCGGACGTTTGTGCGCGGCGTGCCCCTGTGGGGAACACTCGTCGCCGTGGCGGAGGGCGAACGCATTCTCGCAGGTGCCGCTTACTTTCCGGCGCTGGGTGAAATGCTTGCTGCGGCACCGGGGCAGGGGTGTTTCTGGAACGACCAACGGGTTCGGGTTTCGTCGGTGTCCCAACTCGCTGACATGGCGCTCATGACGACAGACGAACGGTTTCTGGGGCACCCGGACAAACGACAGGGTTTTGAGCGCCTGGCTCAGAAGGCTGCTTTGTCGCGAAGTTGGGGCGACTGCTACGGGTACCTGCTCGTCGCGACCGGCCGTGCCGAGGTGATGGTGGATCCCGTCCTCTCGCCATGGGACGCCGCCGCGCTCTTGCCCATCATCGAGGAAGCAGGCGGCGTGTTTACCGATTGGGCAGGGCGAAAAACTGCGTTTGGGGGCAGCGCCATTGCGACAAACAGCGCGCTCGCTCAACCGGTGCGCAGCATGTTGCGGGAGGGTTCACATGTTTGACCCAGGTCAGCTCGATTTCACCAAAGGCGGCGGGCTGGTGACCGTGGTGGTGCAGCATGCGGTGTCTGGCGCCCTGCTGATGGTCGCGCACGCCGACAAGGACGCCCTGGAACGCACGCTGGCGACCGGCGAAATGCACTTTCATTCACGAACGCGCGGGCTGTGGCACAAGGGCGCGACGAGCGGCAACACCCAAAAAGTCGTTTCGCTGACAGCAGACTGCGATGCTGACGCGCT